>NZ_JBKGHJ010000864.1:0-2039 GCF_046520365.1 Corallococcus sp. 4LFB | reverse complement strand
GCCAGCACGCTGCCCAGCAGCAGCCCGAGCACGGGGGCGAGGCGAGCAGTCGGCTTTCGCATGGCGTCCTTCATGGCCTCCGGAAGAAAGGGCCCGGCGGCAGGGCAACCCCAGCGTGTCGCCCCCGCTTCCGCGAGGGCAGCGCATGCGGGGGCAGGCCGTCCGGCGCTCCACACTCGAACACGGGGGCGCGGCGGATTCAGTCCAGTTCGCGGCAGCGGGCGGGCGGCGCGCTTCCCCGCACGGACGGGGGAGGCGGGGTGGCTCAGGCCACGCGCGAGGCCGCGCGGCGGCGTGCAGGGTGACGCGGAAGGTGGCGCCGTGGCCGGGCGTGGACTCCGCGGCGATGCTGCCGCCCAGCGCGCGCACGATGGTGTCGCAGATGGACAGGCCCAGGCCGGTGCCCTGGCCCGGCGCCTTGGTGGTGAAGAAGGGGTCGAAGATGCGGCGCAGGAGCTCCGGCGCGATGCCGCGGCCCGTGTCGCGCACGTCCACCACCACCCGGCCGTCGTCGTCCACGCGGGTGATGAGGCGGATCTCGTGCTCGTCCGTGAAGCCCTCCGGAATCGCCTGCGCGGCGTTGATGACCAGGTTGAGGAACACCTGGAACAGCTTGCCCTCGTTGGCGCGCACCGCCGGGATGGAGCCGTACTGCTTCACCAGCCGGGCGCGCGGGCGGATCTCACTGGCCGCCATCTGCGCGACGGAGTCCAGCACGCGGTGCACGTCCACCGCCTCCTCGTGCGCGTCGTCCACGCGGGAGAAGACCTTGAGCTGGCGGACAATCTGCCGCATCCGCTCGGAGCCCTCGCGCGCGTCGTCCAGCACCTGCTGGTACTCCAGCAGCTCCTCGGCGCCCAGGGGCCGGGGCATGGGGCCCAGCGCGCGGTGCAGGAACTCCAGGTTGGAGAGCACGTAGGACAGCGGGTTGTTCAGCTCGTGCGCGATGCCCGCGGCCAGCATGCCCATGGAGGCCAGCCGGTCCCCCAGCATGAGCTGCGCCTGCATGTGCTTGCGCTCGGTGAAGTCGCGCGCCACCGTCACGCGCGCGGGCACGCCGTCGAAGAGCACGCCCAGCGTCACCAGGTCCGCGCTCACCACCTGCCCGTCGCGGCGCACCAGCGGCACTTCATGCGAGCGGGCCGCCAGCGCCCCGTCCTGCGCCTCCTCCAGGTGGCGGCGCGCCACCTCCTGGTCCTCGCGCCGCACCAGACCCAGGAGGTGCCGGCCCAGCAGCTCCGCCGGGTCCTGGTAGCCCAGGTAGTTGGCCATGGCCGGGTTCACCGACAGGAGCATGCCGTCCGTCGTGTGCACCACCACGGGGTCCGGGAAGCCTTCGATGAGCAGGTGGAAGCCCGCCTCCGTGCGGCGCAGCGCCGTCTCCGTGCGCATGCGCAGCGCGTCCGTCGTGTATTGCTCCAGCGCCAGCGACAGCGCGCCGGCCGCGCCGGACAGGAGCTTCACCTCCACGTGCGACCAGGGCCGCGCGTCGTCGCAGTTGTCGAAGCCGATGAAGCCGAACGGCTCCCCGTGCACCACCAGGGGCAGCACCAGCAGCGAGCGGATGCCCTGCCCCAGCAGCACCCGCGCGTTGTCCGCGCCGAAGTCCTCCGGCTTGCCCTGCACGGCCTCGCCCCGGTGCAGCTGCTCCAGCTGGTGCAGCTCGAAGGCTTGATCCACGGGCCACGCCTGCGTGTCCGGGTTGTCCAGCTCGCATGAGACCCCGGGCGCGCACCACTCCGCGCGCTGGGACTGGAGCATCCGCCCGGTGGCGTCGCGGTGGAACTCGAAGACGTAGGCGCGGCTGGCGCCCGCGACGCGGCCCAGCGGCTCCAGGATGGAGTTGTACAGGTCCGAGGCGGCCTCCGGCGCGAGCAGGCGCCGCTGCACCTCCACCATCGCGCCCAGGTAGCGCTCGCGCGTGGCGGCGGCCTCCTCCGCCAGCCTCCGCGGGGTGACGTCCACCAGCGTGCCCAGCACGCCGCCCAGGTGCTCCGGGTCTCCCGTCGCGGACAGCTCCACCCAGCGCGGCTGCGGGC
>NZ_JBKGHJ010000863.1:0-2040 GCF_046520365.1 Corallococcus sp. 4LFB | reverse complement strand
GGTCCAGCCTCATCGCGTCCTCGAAGGCCTGCGCCGCGCGCGTGAAGTCGCCGTCCGCCGCGCCGTGGTCCCGCGCCAGCCAGCGCGCCCGGAGGCCCGCGGCCTCCGCCAGGTAGCGCCACGCATTGCCCAGCTTCGGGTTGAGCTCACGCGCCCGGTTGAGCGCCGTCTCCGCCTTCACCAGGTCCGCCGCCGGGTCGTGCGCCCGCGAAAGCGTCCACGTCGCCTGGCGCACCCAGGCCTTGCCCAGGTTCGCCAGGAGGTCCGCGTCGTCCGGCAGCCGCTTCAGCGCCTCCGTGTAGTCGTCCACCGCGGCCCGCAGCGCGGCGCTGGGGTCCTCGCCCTTCTCCAGCTGGAGCTCGGCGCGGAAGACCTCCCACTCGCCCAGGTTGTTGAAGGCGAAGCCCTGCGTGGGCGCCAGGGCCCGGGCCTTCTCGAAGGACGCCTTCGCCTCGTCGAGCAGGGCCTTCGTGTCGCCGCCCTCCTCCGCGCGCAGCTCCGCCTGCCAGAACACCGCGGAGCCCAGCGCGTTGTGGAGCGCGGGCTGCTTCGCGTTGAGCGCCAGCCCCTGCCGGTACAGCGTCAGGGCCCGCTCCAGGTCCACGCTGACGTCCTCGCCCTTCAGGTAGCGGGCCCGCGCGAGCTGCTCCGCCACCTCCGCGCCGTTGAAGCACGCACCGAAGTTGTCCGGGTTCAACGACAGGGCCCGCGTCAGCGCGCTGTTCGCGCGGCGCAGGTCGCCCGCCGCGTCCGGCGCGTTCGGGACGTCCGCGCGCTTGCGGTACGCGACGCCCAGGTTGATCCACGAGTACGGCTGCTGCTCGCTCAGCTGGAGCGCCGTCTGGTACGCGGCGATGGCCTTGTCCAGGAGCGGGACCGGGTCTCCCCCGCGCGCGGCCTCCGCGTCCGCCTGCCCCTGCCACGCGAGGCCCAGGTTGGCGTGGAACGCGTAGTCGCGGTCCTCGGCGCGCAGCTGTTCGAAGGAGGCGACCGCGAGCCGCAGCTGTCCGCGCGGATCCTCCCCGTGCAGCTGCTGGTAGCGCGCCCACTGCCGGTGGGTGAGGGCCCGCTCCAACGGGATGCGGTCGCTGGGCGTGGCCACGGCCTCCGCGGTGCGCAGCGCGGCCAGGGACTTCTCCAGCAGCGCCTCCACGCCCTCGCCGCCCTGGTTCGTGCGCTGCTCCGCGAGCCGGCGGTGGAAGCGCGCCACCAGCACCAGCGAGCGGGCGTGGTCCGGCGCGGCGGCGAGCGCGTGCGACAGCGCCTCCAGGCCCCGCTCGTAGTGCGGCAGCACGTTGCCCTCGCCGTACAGCTCCATCACCAGCGCGGCCAGCTCCAGCCGCCCCAGCACCGAGTGCACGACAGGCTGGCTCTCCGCCGTGGCGACCGCGGCGGCGTAGGCCTCACGGCTCAGCGCCAGGTCCGCCTGCGAACCCGCGCGGTCCCCGCCGTTCCAGCGGCGCATGGCGCGCGCGAGCAGGATGTCCCCGCGCAACAGCGGCGCCTCGTAGAACCACGGCGACTGCGTGCCCGGCGCGTCCAGGAGCGCCAGCGCGTCCTCCGGCCGGTCCTCGTAGAAGGCGAACAGGGCCTTCACGAACGACGGCGGCGCGGGGACGTCCGGCCCCTCCGCCTGGCGCAGGTACGCGAGCGCCGGGTCGCGGTAGCGCCCGTTCAGCTCCTTGAGGCGGGCCTCGCGCTGCGCGGGGGCACGGCGCTCCACGTCCAGCAGGAGCTGCTCGCGGTAGAGGTGCCCCAGCACCTGCGCCAGCGCCCACGCCACGCGGGGCTCGCGGTAGCCGTGCGCCCACGAGGCCTCCAGCCTGCCTCGCGCGCCGTCCAGGTCGTCCAGCGCGAACAGGGCGCGGCCCAGCGCGTACTCCCCGGGGCCCACCGCCTGCTCGCCCCCACGGGCGATGTCCGCCTCCAGCGCGGCCATGCTCGCGCGCAGCGCCTCGCGGTCCTTGCGCGTGTCGTGCAGGCGCGACAGGGCGGAGTAGCGCGCCGAGGACTCGATGCGCTCCACGCGCTCGGTGAAGG
>NZ_JBKGHJ010000862.1:0-2042 GCF_046520365.1 Corallococcus sp. 4LFB | reverse complement strand
CGCGCCGCTGGCCCTCCAGGACATTCCATGGGGTGCTGCTGCTGGTGTCCACGCGCTCGGGCCTGCGCTACGGGACGGAGAGCCTGCCCCTGGTGAGCGAGCTGGCGCGGCGGACCGCGCTGGCGCTGGAGAACGCGCGGCTGTACCGCACCGCCCGGCAGGCCGTCGCCGCGCGCGACGAGACGCTGGGCATCGTCTCCCACGACCTGCGCGCGCCGCTGAACACCATCTCCCTGCTGTCGCTTCGCGCGGAGAAGCGCCTGGCCCGGGAGGAGGGGGTGGAGGCCGCGGAGGCGCTGCGGAAGCTCCGCGGCGTGGTGGGCAACATGGACCGGCTCATCGACGACCTGCTGGAGGTGGCGCGGGTGGAGTCGGGACGCGCGGTGCTGGACGTGGAGCCGCTGGACGTGCCCCGGCTGCTCACCCAGGTGCAGGCCCTGAACGAGCTGCTGGCGGCGGACAAGGGGCTGCGCCTCGAGGTGGCCTTCGAGCCGGACCTCCCCAAGGTGCGCGCGGACCGGGCGCTCGTGGTGCGCGTCTTCCAGAACCTGTTGGGCAACGCCATCCACTTCACCCCGCCCGGAGGCCGCATCCTCCTGAAGGCGGTGCGCCGCGGTGAGCACGTGTGCTTCCGCGTGGAGGACTCGGGGCCAGGCATCGACGCGGCGGCGCTGCCCCACGTGTTCGACCGCTTCTGGCAGGCCATCCACGCGCGCAAGGCGGGCGCCGGGCTGGGGCTCGCCATCGTCAAGGGGCTGGTGGAGGCGCACGGCGGCCGCGTCTGGGTGGAGAGCCCGCCGGGCCACGGCGCCGCGTTCTTCTTCACGCTGCCGGGCCTCCCGGAGACCTCCCCGGACCTCCGGCAGGGTGGCGGGGAGGCCCGTCCCTGACGGCGCTCAACGGAACGCCGCGCGCGGATCTACACTGGCGCCATGCCCGCGCATCCCGCCTCCAGCCTGGCGCCGTGGTTTCCCCTGGTGCTGCTCCCGGTGATGTTCGTGCTCGTCTCGTTCCTCCTCTCCCGGATGGGCGGCTGGAGCCGGCTCGCGCGGGACTACCGCCTGGACAGGGGCGGCGGCTTTCCGTGCAGGCGCTGGGTCTCCGGCCACATGGGCTGGGTGGAGTACCGGAGCTGTCTCACCGTGGGCGGGGATGAGCGCGGGCTCTACCTCGCGGTCCTCTTCCCCTTCCGCATGGGCCACCCGCCGCTGTGCATCCCCTGGGCGGACGTCCATGACCGCGTCCGCGAGCGGCGCTTCTTCCTCCACTGGGACGCCTTCACGGTGGGCCCCGAGCGCGTGAAGCTGCGCCTCCGGAGCGCCGCCATGGAGCCGCTCGAGCGCTACCTGCCGGCCGTCGCCCAGGGGTGAACATGTCCTCAACCGTCTCCGTCGATGGCGTCGTGCAGCGCTGGGAGGACCTGCGCCTCCAGGACTTCGCCCAGGGCTTCTTCTTCGGCGCGGGCTTCTTCACCACGTTCCGCATGGACGCGGGCCAGCCCCGGTTCCTCGCGAGGCACCTGGCCCGCGTGCGCGGAAGCCTCGACGCGTTCCCCGCCGCCGTGCGCGCCCCGGCGCCCGCGCTCCTCCAGGAGGACGCCGTGCGCGAGTCCCTGCGCCGCTGCCTTACGGCGGACGCGGCCCTGGGGCCCCGCTTCACCGGCGTGGGCAAGCTCGCGGTGAGCGACGGCCACGTGCTGTGCACCTTCCGTCCCTTCGCCGCGGACCTGGAAGCGCAACACCGGGAGGGCCGGGAGCTGGACAGCGTGGAGGCCGGGGCCTACCGGCGCGCGGAGCGCACGGTGAACCACAAGGGGCTCGCGTACTTCCGCCAGCACGCGCTCCTGCCGCGCCTGCCCGTGCTCGCCAACGAGGCGGAGGAGGTCTGCGAGCTGCCCACCGCCAACCTCTTCGTGCAGCTCGACGGCGCGCTCGTCACCCCGCCGCTCTCCGCGCCGTGCCTGCCGGGCATCGCCGCGCGGTGCTGCTGCCTGGCCTCCGTGGACGGCTGCCGGTGGTGGAGCGCGTGCTGCGCGCGGTGCG
>NZ_JBKGHJ010000861.1:0-2043 GCF_046520365.1 Corallococcus sp. 4LFB | reverse complement strand
CCCAGCAGCAGCAGCGGTTCGCCGGACGTCAGGCCGTCCGCGGCCGCGCGCAGCTCCGGCAGCGCGTCGTCCACCAGGCCCTGCTGGAGCAGGGCGGTGCCCAGCCCCAGGTGGGCCTGGCCATGGCCGGGCTCCAGGCGCAGGGCCTCCCGGTAGTTGAGCTCCGCGAAGTCCGCCCACCCCGCCCGGAGGGCCATGGCGCCCTGGGACCGGTAGTAGCCCCCCGGCGAGTTCACCCCGAAGTCCCGCAGCGGGCGCGACGCCCACGCGACGTAGGCGCGGCCAGCAGGGCGGTCACCCCGAGCACGCCCCAGCGCCGCGCCTGCGCCTGCCGCAGCAGCGCGACGGCGCCCGCCCCCGCGAGCGGCAGCAGCGCGGCCGCCAGCGGCAGGCGGTAGCGGGAGATGAAGGACGCGAGCACCAGCGTGGGCAGGGCCGCGGCGATGCCCAGGTACAGGGGCCACAGCTCGCGCCAGCGCGCGCGCGTCGCGACGGCGCCCACGGCGCCCAGCACCCCCAGCGCCCAGAAGGGCAGCGGCAGCGCGCGCAGCAGGCCCGACGTCTGCCGGTACAGCGCGACGTCCACGTTGTTGGGGATCTCGTCGCCGTGCAGCGAGTAGAGCACCTTCGCCAGGCTCAACCGGATGAAGCCCCACGGGGACGCGTGCGTCTGGATGGCTTCGCGCAGGGCGGGCAGCAGCCGGCCGTCCGACTTGATCAGGATGTCCGCGTAGCCCGGCCCGATGGAGAACTGGTACGGGCGCGAATCCGCCATGTGGTAGTACGCGAGCATCGACGTGCCGGAGCCGTTGAACTTCAGCCACGGCACGCCCACGAGCGCGTTGCGCGCCACCGCGGGCAGCAGCGTCACCGCCAGCCCCGCGAGCACCCGGCCCACGTCCCCCGCGCGGCAGCGCCGCGACGCCACCGCCCCCGCCAGCGCCAGCCCCACGAAGATGACGAAGGGCACCTTCACCAGCACGGCGAGTCCGGACAGGGCGCCGAAGAGGGTCCAGCGCCAGCCGCCCCGCTCCAGGGCCGCCACCAGCGCCGCCATCAGCGCCAGCGTGAACAGCACGATGAGCGAGTCTCGCAGCAGGGCGAACTCGTGGACGAGGAGCGGCGCGTACAAGAGCCCCAGCACCGCGGCCAGCACGCCCGCCGTCTCGCTGAAGAGCGCGCGCCCAGCCGGTACGCCAGCAAGAGGCCCAGCACGCCCAGCGCCAGCTGCCACGCGAAGACGAACGCGCCGGCCGGCCCGAAGGCGGCGCGGGTGAGCGCCACGAGGTAGGGGTAGAGCGGCTCCTGGAAGTACGTGGGCCCGCCCAGCCAGTGGTCCCACAGCGCGACGGTCATGCTCCGCGGGTCGTACGCCGTGTCCTTCGCCAGCCCCAGGTCCACCGGGTAGCTGGGGTGCTCGTTCATCACCTGCCTGGCCACCCGCCGCATCCACGCCGTCATCGGGTGGAGGGGGACGCGCTGGAGCCAGTCCCCGTCCGCCAGGTGCTGGGCCCACTGGGCGAAGAAGTAGTTGTCCGACGCGGGGTTCTGCTCGTGGACGTGCAGCAGCGGCCCCCCCGCCAGCTCCATCCCCACCATCACCCGCAGGAACACCGCCAGCAGCAGCAGCCCGCCCAGGACGCGGCGGCGGTGGCGCACGAGGAAGCCATCCAGGCGCTCGGTCAGGGGGGGAGGGGTCGTCATGGAGGGAGCGGTCACGGGGAGCCTATACCGGCTCCACGCGGGACGCAGGCCCGGCCGCGGGCTCCAGGCGCGGCGCGTCCTCCGCGAGCCCCGCCGCGCACAGCCGCACCACGCACATCCACACGCAGTCCGCGAGCAGCAGGTGCACGAGCTGCATGGCCACCGGCGCCAGCAGCACCAGGTTCACCACGCCCGCGCCCAGCTGCGCGACGTACACGCCGGTGAGCCACGCGGACGCACGCCGCACCTCCGGCGAGGGCCGCAGCCGCGCCACCAGGCGGCCGCCGAGGACGAGCAGCGCGCCCATGCCCACCGCGATGATGGGGTGGAGCACGCGCA
>NZ_JBKGHJ010000860.1:0-2056 GCF_046520365.1 Corallococcus sp. 4LFB | reverse complement strand
CCCCGGGCGCGGCCTCCGTGCTGGCCGCGCGCTTGCGGGACGTGCGCTTCGTGCCGCCGGCCGCGGTGCGGCCCTTGCGCTTCCTGGAGGGCACCTCGCGCGCCTGGGGCAGCACCACCTGTCCGGGGGCGATGACGCGCGCGCGGCGGCCGGTGTCCGTCAGGGACAGCCGCTGGAAGAGGATGACCTGGCCGTCCTTGTCGAAGGAGTCCGAGTCCAGGCGCACCAGCCCCGAGCGCACCAGTCCGCCCACGAGCCGCTCGAAGTCGCGGCGGTGGAGCTGCTCTCCGAAGAGCTCGCGGTGGAGCCGTCCGGTGGCCTGGCCGTCGCGGGCGTGCAGGGCCTCCAGGATGCGGCCCAGCGCGTGGGCCTCCATGGCGGAGGGCTCCTCGAAGCGGACCACCTCGCAGGACTCGGGGGCGCAGACGTCGCACAGGCCGCAGGCCGCGCCGGAGTCCTGCACGTCGCCGAAGTGCGCCACCAGGTGCCGCATGCGGCAGTCGTGCGCCTCCGCGTACCGGCCCATCTGCTCCAGGTGCAGCTGCTTGCGCTCGCGCTGCGCGATGTACGCCACGGCCCAGCCCGCGCGGCCGCGCCGCACGTCTTCATCCGGCGTCATCTCCACGCCGCCGTGGATCCACAGCTGCTCGAGCGCCTTGTCGAAGAGGTCGGGGTCGCCTCGCACGCGGGCCTGGATGGAGGCCTTGGGCTCCAGCGCGTTGGAGGTGGCCTGGTAGATGCGTTCCAGGACGGAGGGGTCCGGGTAGTCGCGGCGGTGGAAGAACTCATGGGTGCGCCGGTCCACGAAGGCGTGGAGCAGCACCGCGCGCGAGCCCTTGCCATCGCGCCCCGCGCGCCCCAGCTCCTGGTAGTAGCCCTCCAGGCTGGCCGGCAGCGCCGCGTGGATGACGGTGCGCACGTCCGGCTTGTCGATGCCCATGCCGAACGCCGTCGTCGCGACGATGACCTCCAGGTGGCCCTTGAGGAACGCGGCCTGGATGCGGTCGCGCTCCTGGGGCTGGAGGCCCGCGTGGTACGGCGCGGTGTGGAAGTCGTGCGCGAGCAGGTCCGCGTACTGCTCCGCGTGCTTGCGCGTGGACGCGTAGACGATGGCGGGCCGGTGCTCCGGGTTGCGCAGCAGCGACAGGATGGCGTCGCCGCGAGCCCCCGGGTTCAGCTCGCGCACCTCGATGGCGATGTTGGTGCGGCGGAAGCCGTGGATGAAGGTGTGCGCGGCGCCGCCCCGGGAGCCGCGCAGGCCCAGTTGCTGGACGATGTCCTTCTGCACGTCCGGCGTGGCCGTGGCGGTGAGGGCCACCACGGGGGCGGGACGCAAGAGCGGCAGGCGCGAGCCCAGGAGCCGGTAGTCCGGACGGAAGTCATGCCCCCACTGCGAGATGCAGTGCGCCTCGTCGATGGCGATGAGCGACGGGGTGCGGCGGGCGAGCAGCTCCACGAAGCCGGGGACGCCCAGGCGCTCCGGGGCGATGAAGAGGAAGTCCAGGCGGCCTTCGAGGTACTCGGCGCAGACCTGCCGGGAGGTGGCGCGGTCCCGGCCGGAGTGGATGCGGTCCGCGGCGAAGCCCAGCGACTGGAGCCGCAGCACCTGGTCCTCCATCAGCGCGATGAGCGGGCTGACGACGACGGTGGTGCCCGCGCGAGCGAGGCCAGGGAGCTGGTAGCAGAGCGACTTGCCCGCGCCCGTGGGCATGACGAGCAGCAGGTCCTCGCCGGACGTGGCCGCGCGGCAGACCTCTTCCTGGTACGGGCGGAAGTCGTTGAAGCCGAAGGCCTCCTTGAGGAGGCCGCGCAGCTTGTCCGGGGGCGTGGGAGCGCGGTGCACGCGCTCCGGCCGGCCCGTGCCCAGGTTCACGGCCTGGGGCTGACGCTTCGCCCGGCCGAAGCCTTCGGAGGAGGCCTGCACGAACGCGGAGCGGACCTCCGGCGGGGGAATGTTGGGGGGAGCCTCCGGGCCGCGCAGCGACGCGGGCCGGGCGCGTTCCCGGCGGCCGTCGCGAACCGCGAGGAACCTTGGACGTCGGCGCCCCGGAGCCCG
>NZ_JBKGHJ010000085.1:0-21389 GCF_046520365.1 Corallococcus sp. 4LFB | reverse complement strand
GACAGGGGGCTCCGGGGACGCCCCGGCTTCGGATCCGAACAGCCCCAGCGCGGAGCCGAACCCGGAGGAGGAGGGGCGCACGACGCCTCCCAACCCGGGCATGGATCCGAACGCGGGCACGGGGGGCACGGGCAACTCGGGCACGGGGGCCCCGCCGCCGCGAAGCCTCCGGCCTCCACCGCCTCGCAGGGCGTCGCGGTGGTGGATGCCATCTACCGGGGCACGGTGCGCTCGGTGTCCTCGAAGGAGGTCGTCATCGACAACGAGGGCTCGCGCCTGCCGCTGGAGATTGGCGCCCAGACGCGCATCGTCCGCGACGGCGAGGACATTGGCGTGACGCAGCTCAAGGAGGGCGAGCGGGTGCGCGCCACCGTGAACCTGGTGGGCCGCAGCCACACCCGGGAGATCTCCGTGCTGACCGGCGCCGAGGCCCGCCGCGACGCGGAAGCCCAGCGCCGCCGGTGACAGGGACCTTGCGTCAGCCGCATGGCTCCGCCCGCGTCTCCCGGACGGAGGTTTTCACCATGACGGTCTACGACCGATACCGCACCCTGTTGCACAAGTTGGCCCTCGTCCGCGCCCGCGCGCCGGGGGGAGATTCGCCGGAAGCGGACGCGCTGCTCGACGCGATGGACGAGGTCTGGGACGCCCTGTCCGACGGCGAGCGCGCCGCCATGGAGCGCGAACGCGCCCGGCTGGCCGTGGCTCCCCTCGCGCGCGCCGTGCCCGCGTGACGTGTCACTCCCGCACGGACCCCACGGGCGCACCCGCCGGCCCGTGGGGAAGGCGCGAGGACGGCCGGGAGGGCGGCAGCCCCCGGCGCTGGCGCCACACCGCCCGCGTGTAGTCCACCACCGACGCCAGCGACAGCAGCGCGACGAGCGCCACGAGCGGACGCACCAGCGGTGGGTAGAGCAGCACGCACAACAACACCGCGAGCTGCAGCGCCGTGACGAGCTTGCCCAGCATCCGCGCCTTGAGCTCGATGGCCCGCATGTCCGGCCGCAGCCTCGCGACGATGAAGCCGATGGCCGTGCCGATGTCGCGCAGCAGCAGCAGCGTCAGCTCCACCGGCCCGATGAGCCCGTCCAGCAGACACACGATGAAGGCCGTCACCATGAAGGCGCGGTCCGCCACCGGGTCGATGAGCGCGCCCAGGCGCGTGGCCAGTCCCCGGTGCCGGGCAATCCAGCCGTCCAGGAAGTCCGTCGCCGCCGCCAGCACCACCAGCAAGGCCCGCAGGCGCAGGTCCGACACCGCGATGAACACCGCGGCGAGCGGCAGTCGCGTCAGGGACAGCGTATTGAGCAGCACGAGGCTTGCCCGACGGTGCATGACCTTCAAAAGGTAGTGCTCGGCACCCGGGACGCACCTGTCCGGCATGGCGAGCGTGCAGCGAAGGACTCCCCCGGTGCCCCAGCGGATCCGCGCCCGGATGGGAACCCGCGGCCCCGCGTGCGGTGTCCCAGGGCCATGCCCGGGATTTCCCCGGCCCGTCCCCCTGGAGTCCCCCGTGAACGCGATGGGCCCTTGCCGCCCCCTGCTGGTCCTGGCCACCCTGGCCGCCGTCGCGCTGCCCCTGGCGAGCTGTGAGGCGGCCGGACGGGCGAAGGTCGCGCCTCACGCCCCCACGGAGGAGGAGCGGACGCGCTACCCGTGGCTGACGGCCACCGCGAAGGTGCGCGCGCTGGAGGAGACGTTCGCGCCGCCGGAGGGCTACACGCGCGTGCCCCTGGAGGCGGGCTCCTTTGGCGCGTGGCTGCGCGGCCTGCCCCTGCGGCCCGAGGGCACCCCCGTGCGCGACTTCCAGGGCGGCACGGTGCTGGAGGCCTCCGACGCCCGGCTCGCGGCGGTGGGGGAGCTGGACGTGGGCAGCGCCAACCTCCAGCAGTGCGCGGACTCCATCCTGCGCCTCCACGCCGAATGGCGCTGGGCGTCCGGCCATCCGGAGCGCATCGCCTACCGCTTCACCAGCGGCCACCTGGCGTCCTGGCCCCGGTACGCGGCCGGGGAGCGGGCGCGTGTCTCCGGCGCGAAGGTGACGTGGGTGCCGGGCAGCGCGGCGGACAGCTCGCGCGCGGCGTTCCGGCGCTACCTGGACCTGCTCTTCACCTACGCGGGCACCCTGTCCCTCCAGGCGGAGGGCGCGCGGCCCTCACGGGAGCAGCTGCGCCCCGGGGACTTCTTCGTCCTGGGCGGCAGCCCCGGCCACACCGTGCTCGTGCTGGACGTGGCCTCCAACGCGAAGGGGGAGCGGGTGGCGCTGGTGGGCCAGGGCTTCACCCCCGCGCAGGACTTCCACGTGCTGGCGGGGGAGGACGGGCCCTGGTTCTCCCTGGAGGGGGACCGCGTGGCGACGCCCTTCTGGGTGCCCTTCCCCATGACGTCGCTGCGCCGCCTGCCGTCGCCGTGACGCGCGTGAAACATGAAACATGAAAAGGGCCGCGGCCTGGCGGGCGCCTTCCTGGTGTGTCCCCGGGCAGACGGGGAGGCGGCAATCGTAGGGGGTCCACAGGGTTCTGCTGGAATCGCCGGGGGGGAGGAGGCAGGTTGCGGCGCGGAGTGTTGTCCTGCCGTCAACGGGGACGCTCCGAAGCCGGGCGCGTCCTTCCCCCGCGTGCCTGCAAGCAGCCTAAAGGGAAGGGGAGCCCGCTCCCCGAGCCTCCATCATCATGCCCTCCGCCGCCGTGCCCCTGCCCATGTCCTCCCAAAGGGCCAGCATCCTCATCGTCGACGACACGCCCGGGCACCTGCTGGCGCTGGAGGGCATCCTCACGCCGCTGGGGCAGCGGCTGGTGCGGGCCACCTCCGGACGCGAGGCCCTGCGGCGCGTGCTGGACGAGGACTTCGCCGCCGTCCTGATGGACATGAACCTGGGCGACATGACGGGGGTGGAGGTGCTGGGCCTGCTGCGCGAGCGCGAGCGCAGCCGGCGCACGCCCGTGCTGCTCATGACCGCGGGCGACGGCGACGAGAAGGAGTGGCTGGCCGCGTACGCGCACGGCGCGGTGGACTACCTGCGCAAGCCGCTGCGGCCTGAAATCCTGCTGGCGAAGGTGTCGATGTTCGTGGAGCTGTACCTGGCGCGCGAGGCCGTGCAGCTGCGCGAGGAGTCGCTGCGCGAGCGCGAGCGCCACGCCCTGGAGGCCGTCCACCGCGAGCGGCTGCACGCGTTCTTGATGCAGGCCCCGGTGGGCATCTCCATCACGCGGGGGCCGGACTTCGTCTTCGAGCTGGCGAACCCGTACTACGAGCTGCTGGTGGGCCGGCGGGTGGCGCCGGGCCGGGCGCTGCTGGAGGTGTTCCCGGAGATGGCCGCGCAGCCGGAGGTCCTGGAGGTGCTGCGCGGCGTGGTGCGCACGAAGCAGCCCTTCGTGCGGCCGGAGTTCGAGGTGAAGCTGGAGCGCGACGGCCAGCCGGACTCCGTCTTCTTCAACGTCATCTACCACCCCATGGTGGAGCTGGACGGCACCGCGTCCGGCATCATCACCCTGGCCACCGACGTGACGGAGTTCGTGCGCGCGCGCCGCCACACGGAGGCGCTCACGCAGGACCTGCGCCGGCAGCAGGCCGCGCTGGCGGACAGCGAGCAGCGCCTGCGCCTGGCGCTGACCGCCACCGCGCTGGGCACCTTCGACATGGACATCGTGACGGGCGAGTTCAAGTGGGACGCGCGCTGCAAGGCCCTCTTCGGCGTGCCGCCCGACGCGGAGTCGTCCTACGAGCTGTTCCTCGCGGGCCTGCACCCGGAGGACCGGGACGCCGTGCAGCGCGCGGTGGCGCTCAGCTGGGACCCCACCGGCAGGGGCGACTACGACGTGGCCTACCGCACCGTGGGGCTGAAGGACGGCGTGGAGCGCTGGGTGCGCGCCACGGGCCGCACGTACTTCCAGGACGACAAGCCGGTGCGCTTCGTGGGCACCGTGCAGGACATCACCGCGCGCAAGCGCGCCGACGCGGAGCGGGCCCGGCTGATGGCGGGCGAGCTGCGCCGCACCGAGCAGCTGCGCGGCCTGTCGCGCGCGAGCCTGGCGCTCAACGCGGCCGGCAGCGTGCCGGCCATCCTGGAGCTGGTGACGCTCAAGGCGCGCAAGCTGATTGGCGCGAACCAGTCCTCGGTGCAGGTGGTGGACGGCCGCGACGCGCAGCCGCTCGCCGCGCTGTCGGCGGTGGAGCACGAGCCGCTGGCGCCGGGCGCCGCCGAGGTGGTGGTGGACGAGCGCGGCCTCTTCGCGCGGGTGTACCAGGAGAACCGGCCGCTGCGCCTGACGCGAGAGGAGCTGCGCAAGCACGCGGCCTACGCCGAGGCGCCCCCCGCGCCCGCGCCCGCGCTGCCCCTGAAGGGCTTCCTGGCGGTGCCGCTGGTGGGACACGAGGGCCGCAACCTGGGCCTGTTGCACGTGTCCGACAAGGTGGAGGGCGACTTCGACGCGGAGGACGAGACGGTCGCCGTGCAGCTGGCGCAGATGGCCAGCGTGGCGCTGGAGAACGCGCGCCTCTACGAGACGGCGCAGGCGGAGCGGCGCAACCTGTTCGCGGTGCTCAAGCAGCTGCCCGCCGCCATCACCGTGCTGCGCGGGCCGGAGCTCATCTTCGAGATGGCCAACGACCTGCGCCTGAAGCTCACCGGCTCCCGGCCGCTCCTGGGGCTGCCCGTGCGCCAGGCGCTGCCGGAGCTGCAGGACCAGGGGCAGGTGGAGCAACTGGAGCACGTCTACCGCACCGGACAGACCTACCAGGGCCGCGAGGTCCTCATGCGGCTGAGCCGCGACGTGGGCCAGGACGCGCCGGAGGGCTACTTCAACCTCACCTTCCAGCCGCTGCGCAACGCGGAGGGCAAGGTGGACGGCATCGTGTCCGTCACGTGGGAGGTGACGGAGCAGGTGCTGGCGCGCCGGCGCATCGAGGCGCTGGCCGCGGAGCTGAAGGAGCGCGAGCAGCAGTTCCGCACGCTGGCGGACTCCATCCCGCAGCTGGCGTGGATGGCGGAGCCGGACGGGCGCCTCTTCTGGTTCAACCAGCGCTGGTACGACTACACCGGGACGACGGCGGCGCAGGTGGGGGAGAAGGACTGGAACGACCTCATCGACCCGGAGGACGCCGCGCGCGTGCAGGAGCACTTCAGCGAGGCCCTGCGCGAGGGGACGCTGTGGGAGGACCAGTTCCGGCTGCGCCGCGCGGACGGCAGCTACCGCTGGTTCCTGTCGCGCGCCATGCCCGTGCGGGACGGCGAGGGGCGCATCGCCCGCTGGTTCGGCACCAACACGGACATCGACGACGAGCGCCGCACGCTGGAGAGCCTCAAGCAGGCGGAGGAGGAGATCCGCCACCTGAACACCGGCCTGGAGCGGCGCGTGCGCGAGCGCACCGCCCAGCTCCAGGAGGCGAACAAGGAGCTGGAGTCCTTCAGCTACTCCGTGTCGCACGACCTGCGCGCGCCCCTGCGCCACATCACCGGCTTCGCGCAGTTGCTGGAGCGGCGGGCCGGGGCGAAGCTGGACGACGTGGCGAAGGGCTACCTCACCACCATCGCGGGCGCGGCGAAGCAGGGCGGCACGCTGGTGGACGACCTGCTCGCGTTCAGCCGCATGGGCCGGGCGGAGCTGCGCCAGTCGCGGGTGGACCTGGGCCAGCTGGTGGAGGAGGCCCGGCGCGACCTGATGCCGGAGACCACCGGGCGGCAGGTGGAGTGGCGGGTGGGGAGCCTGCCCACGGTGGAGGGGGACCCGGCGCTGCTGCGGCAGGTCATCCACAACCTGCTGGCCAACGCGCTGAAGTACACGCGTCCGAAGCCGGAGGCCTCCATCGAGGTGGGGGCGCGCGAGACGGACGGCGAGGTCACCGTCTGGGTGCGCGACAACGGCGTGGGCTTCGAGATGCAGTACGTGGACAAGCTGTTCGGCGTCTTCCAGCGCCTGCACACGGCCGAGGAGTTCGAGGGCACCGGCATCGGGCTCGCGAACGTGCGGCGCATCGTGTCGCGCCATGGCGGACGGACCTGGGCGGAGGGCGCCGTGGGGCAGGGCGCGACCTTCACCTTCACCCTGCCCCGGACTTCCCTGGCGGAGAAGAAAGAAGAGACGCACGCGTGATCGACCTGAAGCGAATCCTCCTGGTGGAAGACAGCGCCAACGACGTGGCGCTCACGCTGGCGGCGCTGGAAGAGGTGCACCTGGCCAATGAGGTCGTGGTGGTGCGCGACGGGCAGCAGGCGCTGGACTACCTCTTCCGCAAGGGCGAGTACGCGAACCGGCAGGACGGCCACCCGGCGGTGGTGCTGCTGGACCTGAAGCTGCCGAAGGTGGACGGGCTGGAGGTGCTGGAGAAGGTGAAGGGCGCCCCGGAGCTGAAGGCGGTGCCGGTGGTGATGCTCACCTCGTCGCGCGAGGAGCGGGACCTGGCGCGCAGCTACGGCCTGGGGGTGAACGCCTACGTGGTGAAGCCCGTGGCCTTCCCGGACTTCGTGTCCGCGCTGCGCGAGCTGGGGCTGTTCTGGGCGGTGGTGAACCAGCCGCCGCCGGGCTCGCCCGGCGTACCCGGAGCCTCGAAATGAGCGGACGCGGCAATGCCGCGCGGGACCTGGCGCCCCTGCCTTCGACGGACCGGCCGTTGTCCATCCTCCTCTTGGAGGACAGCCCGCTGGACGCGCAGCTGGTGGCCGCGCAGCTGGAGGAGGGCGGACTGCCCTCGACGCTGGAGTGCGTGCAGGGCCGTGCGGCCTTCGTCGCGGCGCTGGAGAAGGGCAGGTACGACCTCATCCTGTCGGACTACAACGTGCCGGGCTTCGACGGGATGAGCGCGCTGGAGGCGGCGCAGGCCGTGTGTCCGGACACGCCGTTCCTCTTCGTGTCCGGCGCGCTGGGCGAGGACCGCGCCATCGAGCTGCTCAAGCGCGGCGCCACGGACTACGTGCTCAAGGACCGGCTGGAGCGGCTGGGCCCCAGCGTGCGGCGGGCGCTGCGCGAGGCGGAGGGGGTGCGGCTGCGCAAGCGCACGGAGGAGGCGCTGCGCCAGTCCGAGGAGCGCTACCAGCTGGTGGCGCACGCCAGCTTCGACGCCATCTGGGACCTGGACCTCCAGACGGACGCGATGCACTGGATTGGCGACGCGACGGAGGAGGTCTTCGGCTTCCCCGTGGAGGAGGTGGGCGCGGACGCGGCGTGGTGGCGCCGGCACATCCACGGCGAGGACCGCGAGCGCGTGCTGGCGGGGCTGCAGCGGGCCTTCGAGTCGGACGAAGACCGGTGGCAGGACGAGTACCGCGTGCTGCGCAAGGACGGCGAGTACGCGTACGTGGCGGCGCAGGGCTCCATCCTGCGCGGGCGAGCGGGGAGGCGCGGCGCATCGTGGGCGCCATGCGCGACATCACGGAGCGGCGGCGGGCGGAGGAGGAGCGGCAGAAGCTGGTGCACGAGGCGCAGGCGCGGGTGGAGTTCGAGCAGCAGCTCATTGGCATCGTGAGCCACGACCTGCGCAACCCCTTGAGCGCCATCCTCACCGGCGCGTCGCTGATGCTGAGGCGCGACGACATCCAGCCCTGGCACGCGAAGGCGGCGGCGCGCATCCTGTCCGCGTCGGAGCGGGCCACGCGGATGATCCGCGACCTGCTGGACTTCACGCAGGCGCGCATGGGCGGCGGCATCCCGGTGCACGCGGCGCCGTGTGACTTCCACGCGCTCACGTTGCAGGTGGTGGAGGAGGCGCGCACGGCGCACCCGGAGCGCACGCTCCAGATGGAGCAGGTGGGGGACGGGCAGGGGGCGTGGGACTCCGACCGGATGGCGCAGGTGCTGTCCAACATCCTGGGCAACGCGCTGAAGTACAGCCCGGAGGACACGCCGGTGCGCGTGGAGAGCCGGGGCGAGCCGGACGCCATCGTGGTGCACGTGCGCAACCAGGGCGACCCCATCCCCCCGGAGATGCTGCCGCGCATCTTCGAGCCGCTCCAGCGCGGGACGACGGTGGGCCGCTCCGAGCGCAGCATCGGGCTGGGGCTCTACATCGTGCGGCAGCTGGTGCTGGCGCACGGCGGGACGGTGGACGCGCAGTCGTCCGCGGCGGAGGGCACGGTGTTCACCGTGCGCCTGCCGCGCGTGCCCGTGCGGGACACGGTTGCGTAGCGCGTCTCAGGGCAGGTCGGTCCCGCCGAGGAACAGCACGTCGTTGCAGCGCTGGATGCGGGCCCAGGTCCGGAGGCCTCCGCGCCAGAGGCCGTACTTCTGGAGGGACTGGAGCCCGTACATCGAGCACGTGGGCGTGTAGATGCACTGGCGCTTCCAGCGGTGGGGCACCGCGTGGCGGTACAGCAGCACGAGCCCCACCGCGACGAGGCACAGCGGGTTGAGCCACCAGGGCAGGCGCGCGGGATGGGGCGCGGGCGCGGCCTGGAGCTCGCGGGCCTCCTCGGGGAACAGGGCGAGCGCGGAGTAGGGGTTGCCCTCCCAGGGCGGCGGTTCAGCCCGCGGGGGGAGGCCGGGGCTCATCCCTGCTTCATCCGCTCGAAGACGCACACCAGCCACGAGCCCGTCGCGGTGCCGCAGCCCTTGGTCGCGGTGACGGCGCGGTACTCGCTGGAGTGCAGCTTCCAGCCCTGCGCGGCGTAGTTGTTGAGGAACTTCGCGAAGTCGCCGCAGCGCTTGGGGCTCCAGCCCGAGTCCGTGGCGTTGCAGCCGGGGGCGGGCGGGACAAAGGCATCCACGTGATACTCGTACATCCAGGGCTCCTTCGGGGTGTCTGGGATTGGCGGCGGATGCTTGGCGAAGGCCCACCGCGTGGCGAGAGGTCATGCTCCCCGCCACGCGTGGGGCCTGGCCATACCTCTTGCAGGGGATGGCAGGAGCGTCAGTGCCAGGGCAGGCTCATGTGCGGACATCGTGGATGCGATGAGGGAGGGGCACATGTCGAAGTTCCTGGAGGTCGTCAACACGGTCCTGGATGCGGGCCTCAATGGGTTGGGGCCGCTGACGGGCGCGAAGGAGCTGGCGGACGAATACCTTCAGGATTCCCGATACGCCGACGACGAAGCGCGCATCGACTCGTTGATCAATTGGGAGTCCAGCAAGAACTTCGCGAGTGGGTTCGTGCTCGGCTTGGGCGGTCTGATGGCGCTGCCCGTGACGATTCCTACGTCGCTCGGCGCATCGTGGGCAGTACAGGCGCGACTGGTGGGGGCCATCGCGCACATCCAGGGTCACGACGTGACGGAGGACCGGGTGCGGACGCTGATCCTGCTCTCCATCCTGGGAGATGCCGGGAAGGAGGTGGTGAAGGAGGCGGGCGTGAAGGTGGGCAACAAGCTGGGGATGAAGGCGGTGGAGGCCATTCCGGGCCGGGTCCTCATCGAGATCAACAAGCTGGTCGGGTTCCGGCTCATCACCAAGGCGGGCGAGAAGGGCATCATCAATCTCATCAAGCTGGTGCCGGTGGCGGGAGGCCTGGTCGGTGGCACCATCGACACGGTGGTGTGCCGCAAGGTGGGGGCCGCAGCGCGAAAGAACTTCGCGCCGTAGGGCAGGCTGCCTTGCACGCCTGGCGGACGGCCAGGAGTCTGGAGTGAAGACTCCGGGACCACGGAGCCAGGGCTTTCGACAGGTAGGATGGGCGGCGGCCCCAAGTGGAAGGTGGACGCATGTCGAAGCCGCTGGAAGTCGTGAACGCCGTCCTGGATGCGGGCTTCGAGGGCCTGGGGCCGCTGTGCAGCGCGACGGGGCTGGCGGACGAGTACCTGGCGGACGCGCGCTACGCGAACCACGAGGCGCGCATCGACTCGCTCATCCACTGGGAGACGGGGAAGCTGTTCACCACGGGCTTCCTGTCCGGGCTGGGCGGCCTGCTCACGTTGCCGGTGTCACTGCC
The DNA here is from genome assembly GCF_046520365.1 of Corallococcus sp. 4LFB. Taxonomy (NCBI): domain Bacteria; kingdom Pseudomonadati; phylum Myxococcota; class Myxococcia; order Myxococcales; family Myxococcaceae; genus Corallococcus; species Corallococcus sp. 4LFB. Next base: position 11,534 of record NZ_JBKGHJ010000085.1, on the reverse strand, counting down.
CGCGGGCCTGGGCGTGTCGTGGGCGGTGCAGGCGCGGCTGGTGGGCGCCATCGCGCGCATCCACGGGCATGACGTGGAGGAGGACCGCGTGCGGACCCTCACGCTGCTGGCCATCGTGGGGGACATCGGCAAGGAAGTGGTGAAGCAGGCCGGCATCGAGGTCAGCCAGCAGCTGGGCATGCGCGCGCTGGAGGCCGTGCCGAAGCACGCGCTCAGTAGCATCAACCGCGCGGTGGGCTTCCGGCTGGTGAGCAAGGCGTCGCAGAAGGGCGTCGTGAACCTGTCCAAGGTGGTGCCGCTGGGCGGTGGGCTGGTGGGCGGCGCGGTGGATGCGCTCGCGTGCCGCGCGGTGGGGGCGACGGCCCGGAGGCTGTTCTCGCCGGGGCCGGTCTCCGTGCCGGTGCCGGGCATGTCACCTGGATGACCGGGCGCGGGGCTTGTCGTTGACGCCAGGCCTTCGCGCTGGAGTCATCCGGGCGCATGGGCCGACTCCTCGTCCTCCTCGTCGCGCTGGGCCTCGGTGTGGGTGGGTGCCGGCGCTCGTCCGAGCAGGCGGGCACCGGGGGCCGCACGCGCATCGTCTTCAAGTTCCAGCCGCTGTGGGGTGACCCGAAGCCGTTCCGGGAGCTGCTGGCGCAGTACGAGCGCGCCAACCCGGACGTGGAGCTGGTGACGGAGGCGCTGCCAAACTCGTCGGACCTGGCGCACCAGTTCTTCCTCACGTCGTTGCAGGGCGGGGCCACGGACTTCGACGTGCTGGTGGCGGACGTCGTCTGGGTGCCGGAGTTCGCTCGCGCGGGCTGGGTGGCGGACCTGTCCGAGGACTTCCCTCCCGCGCGCCTGCGCGAGGAGTTCCTGCCCGGGCCGGTGGACGCCGTCGTGATGAACGACCGCACGTACGCGGTGCCCTGGTACGTGGACGTGGGCGTCCTCTACTACCGCACGGACCTGGTGCCTCGCGCGCCGCGCACCTACGAGGAGCTGCGGCGCTTCACCCGCGACGCGATGGCGAAGGCGCCCGGCATCCAGGGCTACGTGTGGCAGGGCCGGCAATACGAAGGCCTGACCTGCAACGTGTACGAGGCGCTGTGGGGCCACGGCGGCAGTCGCTGGGGCCGGACGGGCGCGTGCTCCTGGAGACGGAGCCCGCGCGCGAGGCGCTGGCGTACCTGCACGGGCTCATCGCGGATGGACTGTCCCCCCAGACGGTCACGGGCTTCGGCGAGGAGGAGTCGCGGCGCGTGTTCCAGGAGGGCCGCGCGGTGTTCATGCGCAACTGGCCCTACGCGTGGAGCGAGGCGCAGGCGGAGGGCTCGCCCATCCGCGGCAAGGTGGGCATCGCGCCGCTGCCGACGAAGGATGGACAGCCGGGGTGGGGGACGCTGGGCGGATGGCAGCTGGCGGTGAACGCGCACGTGTCGCCCGCGCGCCGCAAGGCCGCTGCCCGGCTCATCGCGCACCTGACGTCACCGGAGGCGAACCGCGTGCTGGCGCTGCACTACGCGCGCAACCCGCCCCGGCTGGCGCTGTATGACGACCCGGAGCTGCGCGCCGAGCAGCCCTTCATCGCGAGCCTGAAGGAGGCGCTGACGCGGGCGCGGCCCCGGCCGGTGACGCCGTACTATCTGCTCATCGCGGACGTGCTCCAGAGCGAGTTCTCCGCCGCCGTGGCGGGCCTTCGCACTCCGGAGGTGGCGCTCACTCGCGCGCAGAAGCAGGTGGATCACCTGACGGGTGAGCAGCCGAAGGAGGAGGCGGAGTGAGGGGCGCGGGTTCGCAGGCGCGGGAGCGGCGGCAGGCGTACCTGCTGGTGGCGCCGGCCGTATTGGTGCTGGCGGTGGTGGCGCTGTACCCGGTGCTGGCGGCGGTGTGGCTGAGCCTGCACCGCTTCATCCTGGTGTTCGGCGAGCGGCGCTTCACGGGGCTGGAGAACTACGCCTACCTGGTGGGGGACGCGCGCTTCTGGTCCGCGCTGGGGAACACGGCGTACTTCACGGCGGTGGCGGTGACGGTGGAGCTGCTGCTCGCGGTGCCGCTGGCGCTGCTGCTCAACCGCGCGTTCCCGGGGCGCGGGTTGCTGCGCGCGTCGGTGCTGGTGCCCTGGGCGATTCCCACGGTGGTGAGCGCCCGGCTGTGGGCGTGGATGTTCAACCCGGACTACGGGCTCATCAACCGGATGCTGGGGGGCGCGGAGGTGAACTGGCTGGGAGCGCCGGGGTATGCGCTGCACGCGGCCATCCTGGTGGACGTGTGGAAGACCACGCCCTTCGTGGCGCTGCTGGTGCTGGCGGGGCTGCAGGGCATTCCGGAGGACCTCTACAAGGCGGCGCGCGTGGACGGCGCGTCGGGGTGGCGGCAGTTCCGGTCCATCACGCTGCCGCTGCTGAGGCCCGCGCTGCTCTTGGCGGTGCTGTTCCGGTCGCTGGACGCGTTCCGCGTGTTCGACGCCATCTACGTGCTGACGGAGGGCGGGCCGGCGAACACGACGGAGACGCTGAGCATCTACGCGTACAAGACGCTGATGCGTTCAGGAGACTTTGGGTACGGCAGCGCGCTGTCGGTGGCGACGTTCCTGTGCGTGGTGCTGCTGGCGGTGGTGTGGCTGCGCTGGCTGGGGCGCGAGGAGGGGCGGCGATGAAGCGGCCGGGGCTGGGCACGGCATTGGCCGTGGTGGCGTTCCTCACGTTCTTCCTGGGGCCGTTCCTGTGGCAGGTGCTGACGAGCCTGTGGCCGGACGGCGAGCTGACCCGGCCGTGGCCTTCGCACCTGACGGGGGCGAACTACGAGAGCGTGTTGTTCGGGCGGCCGTTCCTGTGGGCGGTGTTGAACTCGCTGGTGGTGGCGACGCTGACGACGGTGTTCTGCCTCACGGTGGGCGCGTCCGCGGCGTTCGCGCTGGCGAAGCTGGAGTTCCGGGGGAGGGGGCTCTTGCTGTCCGCGGCGCTGGGCGTGTCGATGTTCCCGCCCATCGCGACGGTGAGCCCGCTGTACCTCATCCTCAACGCGGTGGGCTTGCGGGACAGCCTGGTGGGGCTGGCGCTGCCGTACACGACGTTCGCGCTGCCGCTGACGTTGTGGGTGCTGACGTCGTTCTTCCGCCAGCTGCCGGACGAGCTGTACCGGGCGGCGCGCGTGGACGGGTGCACGCCGGTGGGCGCGTTCCGGAGGGTGCTGTTGCCCCTGGCGGCGCCGGGGCTGGCGACGACGGCCATCCTGGTCTTCATCTTCGCGTGGAACGAGTTCCTCTACGCGCTGACGTTCCTGTCCACGCCGGAGAAGCGCACGGTGCCGGTGGCCATCAGCCTCTTCGCCAGTGAGTACAAGGAGCCGTGGGGGGAGATCGCCGCCGCGTCGGTGGTGGCGACGCTGCCGCTGGTGGTGCTCACGGTGCTGTTCCAGCGGCGCATCGTGTCCGGGCTCACGGCCGGCGCGGTGAAGGAGTAGGCGCGGGCCTACGGGCGGCTTCGGGCGCGGGGCAACCAGTAGTCGGGCCGGCGACGCAGGTGCGCGACGGCGAGCACCACCACGTCCTCGTCGCGAACGAGGTAGGGCAGGGCGAAGGGATGGTCCGGGAGCAAGAAGCGGCGGATGGGCGGCGTGTGGCGGAGACCTGGCCAGAGAGGCCAGCGGTCCGGGTGCGCGTGGATGGCGTCCATCGCTTGATCCATGGCGTCGGAGAAGTGGTCGCCGAGTCCCGCGCGCTGGTTTTCGTACCAGTCGATGACCTCAAGCAGCTCCGGATCGGCAGCGCGGTGCAGTCGGATGCGCATGCGTAGGGGATGCACCTATCGCTGACGCCGCCTCTGCTCGAGCCGCTCCTTCATTCTTTTTCGTACGTCGTCCCAATCGAGGAGCTCCGCCGTGCCATCAAGGACCTCCTGGGCACGGCGGCTGATTTCCTCGCCCCAGGCATTCTCCGCATCCTCTGGAGGACCTTCCCCCAGGCTGTCGAGCAGCTCATGGGCGAGCCGGGCCCGGTCGTCCGGAGAGAGGCGCAGGGCCTGGGCAAGCAGTTCATCTCGGGTCGCCATCTTCCTCATTGTAGCTCCTCCATGCGTCGCGCGCTCGCGCGGCGGAGGAGACTTCCTACCTGAAGGGTCTGACAGCTACCGGCCTACCGCTTCGACCTCCGCCCACAGGCGCTTGCCTTCGAGCGCCGTGTCCAGCGGCGCGCGGCGCTCCGAGATGCGCAGCAGCACCGCGGCCAGCTGGTCCAGGTGCATGGGCTTCAGGTTGCCCAGCAGCGGCAGCTTGCCCAGCGCGTGCAGGATGCCGGGCGGCGCGTGGTATTCGCCCTCCAGCGCGGGCGGGCGCACCATCGTGTAGGGGATGCCGCTCTCGCGGACGATGCGCTCCGCTTCCGCCTTGGCCTTGAGGTACGCGCCCACCGGCCTCCCCGCGCCCACCGACGTGAGCAGCACGAAGTGGTCCACCCCCGCCGCCTTCGCCGCGTCCACCAGCTGCCGCGTGGTGCCGATGTCGCTCGTCTCGTAGGTATCCCCGGCCGCGAAGCGCTTGCGCATCGTGCCGATGAGCTGGAGCACCGTCGTGCTGCCCTTCATCGCCTCCACCAGCGCGGGCCCGTCCGCCAGCTCCAGCACCGCCTTCTTCGGCCAGGTGTTCGCGGGCTCCGTGTTCACGCTCCTGGGGCGCACGTGCGGCGTCACGGACACGCCCCTGGCCAGGGCCTGCCGCATCAACGTGCGGCCCGTCGCGCCCGTGGCGCCCGCGACGAAGAGATGACGAGGAGCTGCGCTGCTCATGGCGATGCCTCCCGGGCCGTGACCTTCCTGGCCCCCGGAGCGCTTCTTGAGCACACGGCCCCACCGCTTGCCCAGTGTTTCCCAGAGCCGGGCGCGAAACCGGACAGCGGCCTTCAGCGCCAGGCGTGCTCGGCCTGGACCTCGCGCGCGTGCGTCAGGTCCTCCAGGAAGATGGCCTCCAGCTGGCGTGTCGCGTCCACGTCCTCCAGCACCAGGGACCCCTCCTCCAGCAGGTTGAACGACAGCGCGTCGTAGTTGATGGACCCCACTAGCACGAGCCGGTCATCCACCAGCATCGTCTTCGCGTGCATCATCGACGGCTGGTACTCCCAGAGCCGCACGCCCGCCGCCCGCAGCGTGTCGTAGGTCTGACGCTGGAGCACCGTGATGGCCCGCTGGTCGTTCTTGTCCCCCGGCGCCAGCACCCGCACGTCCACGCCCGCGCGCGCCTTCTCCACCAGGAGCGCGGTCAGCGCGTCGTTGGGCGTGAAGTACGCCTGCGAAATCCACAGCCGCTTCTTCGCGGCCTTCACCATGAGCTGCGTCAGCCGCTCCGCCCGAGTCACCTCCGGGTTCGCCGTGCTGCTGACGAAGGCCGCCCAGCCTTCGCCCGCGGCGTCCAGGCCGGGCTGCTCCGCGGACAGCGTGGGGAAGTCCGTCTGGGGCAGCAGGGCGCCCGTCGCCTCCTGCCAGTTCTCCGCGAAGGCCTGCTGGAGCTGCGCCACCACCGGGCCCTGGACCCGCACGTTGGTGTCGCGCCACTCCTTCTCGTTGCGCGCGTCACCCAGCCACTCGTCCTGGATGGCGAGCCCGCCGGTGATGGCCACCCGGCCGTCCACCACGAAGATCTTCCGGTGGTTGCGCGCCAGGTTCTCGTCCGCGGGCAGCGGGCGGAACAGGTGCGCTTCGCAGCCAATCGCCTCCAGCCGGGGCTTCACCTCCGCTTCAAAGGGGCCGCTGCCCAGCGGATCCACCAGCACGCGGCATTGCACGTCCGCGCGGTTGCGCTCGGCCAGCGCTTCAATCATCCGGTCGGAGGCCCTGCCCGGCCTCCAGATGAACATCACGATGTTGATGGAGGCGCGGGCCCGGCCGATTTCTTCCACCATCACGTCGAATACGGCGCCGTTGTTCGCCCACCGGATGCGGTTGCGCGGTTGCATCCGCACGCCCGTCGTCTGGTACAGCGCCGATGCGAAGCCCGCCCCACGCGAACCCACCTGCCCCGTGAGCTGGAATGGACGGGACGATTCCTTCGTGCTGCACGCGGACGGACATCCCGCGAGCAGCAACGCCCCCACGACCCCCCAACACCATCGTCCGCCCTTGCCCACGTCCGTTGCCCGCGCCTCCTGATATTCAGGGGTAGGCACCCCCGGGTGACATGTCACCCGTCGGGACAAGAAGAGTGTTCGCTGTCCGCACGGCGTGGGTGTGCGCACCGGGTGGCGAGGTGGGTGCCGTCACGTTCGCGTGCGATGTCGAACTCCCGCGAGGTCCACCCCACGGCCCGCGGCCTGATGCTGCTGCATGAGCGCTCCGCCCACTTCGCCGCGATGGCTCCGGATCCAGGCCGCGAGCCGCTCCGGCTCCGGCACGTTCTTCAGCAGCAGGGGCTTGCTCTCCATCCCTGGCGCTTCCGGCGCGCACGTCACCACCAGCGTTCCCAGTCCCTGGCCGCGCTGGGGGTGCGTGGCGTGCGCGTCGGCATCCCGCACGCGTGAGTACACCAGGACGGAGGTCCAGGCGCCCTCGCCTCGTGCTTCAATCCCCGTGTCCGTGAAGCGCCAGACTGGCCGCTTCCGCCATGACGCGTACAGGATGACCGCCAGCACGACGAAGCCCAGGGAGAAGGCCCCCGCCGCGAGCCGGCCCTTGCCATCCCAGGGCATGAACAGCAGGGTGCTGGCCATCATCACCCACGGCAGGAACTCACGGACCACGCGGCGCGGCGTGTACGGCTTCGATTCCACTTCGAAAGGTGCCGCGAGCACGTCCGGCCGCCGGGACGGCGCTCGCGTGGCCGCCTCCAGTTCCCGCGTCAGCCGGTCCTGCTCCGCCTGGAGCTGCTCCACCCGGGCCTGGAGCGAGGCGAAGCCCGCGGGGAGCGCGGCCTGCTCCTCGCGGAGCGCTCGCTGGACCGCGTCCAGGGCCTGGGCGATGTCGGGATCCACGGCGTGCTCAGCGGACATGGGCGGCCTGCCTGGCGTGCGTTGAGCGTTCCTGGAGCCACGTCGCCAGCCGCTCGGGCGCGTCCAGCAGCTGCAACTCCACGCTCCGGTTCGGATGGCTCAGCGCCCTGCCCACGGAGGTGGGGGCGGACGGCTGGAAGACGACGCGGACGTTGCCGAAGCCATAGCGGCGCTGGAGCCAGCCCTGCGTCACCTCCACCTTCACGAGCTCCGCGTAGCGCACGGGAGGCGCGCCCACCTGGCCCACCTGCGTGAAGCCGTCCTCGCCGAAGTCCCAGGAGGCCCACGCGGCGTCATCGTCCGGCTCCTCCTGGAGCAGGAACAGCACGCCGAAGCACGCGGCCAGCAGGAACAGCATCGCGGCGACGCGCGCCGGCGAGAACACGCTCGAGGTCACCAGCAGCAGGGTCACCATCCAGCCCGTCACCGCCGGCATGGCGCGCAGCGCGTGGCGCATGCGGCCATAGCCCGTCCTCCGGGATGGGATGACGCGGAAGGGAGGTGTCAGCAGGTCCGGCAGCGACGGTTCGGGTTGGATCCGCTCTCCGCGCGCCTCCGCGAGCAGTCCGCGCAGCCGACGGTTCTCCTCCTCCAGGGACGCCCTGCGCGCTTCCAGGCGGGCCTGTTCCTGGGGAATGGCCTCCCGTTGGATGCGCATCGTCTGGAGCTCTGCCTGAAGCCGCTCCAGGGTGTCCCTGGGTGAAGGGGCGGCTGCGGACGAAGTGGTCATTGGCGGCCAGTATAGTCCAGGCCTCGCTGCCTCGGCGCACCGAGGGCGCGTGCTACCGTCACGCTCCGTCGGGACACCGGGAGCGGACATGGCGTTGAGCACGTCGGCGGACTTCAAGACGGACCTGGGCCTGGAGCCCCGGCGGCTGCTGCCCATCGTGTCGCGGCTGGAGGAGTTCGTCCGGCCGTTCTGCGCCGCGCTCGATGCGTTCCACGCGGACTGGAGCGGGTGGGGCGGCAAGGCCACGTACTACTTCACCGGCAAGCAGGCGTGGGTGGACGCGCGCCTGAAGGCGCTCGATGCGGCGGAGCACCTGCTGTACCGGCTGTTCGACCTGGAGCGCGAGCGGCTCGCGAGCTCCAAGGCCTCGCGGCTGCTGCTGATGCGGCTGGCCGTGGAGATCCAGGAGAAGCACATCGAGCTGGTGGACTACGTCCACACGAAGAACCTGCTGCTCTACACGCCGGACCGCGCGACGCTGGGGACCGCGGCCCGGCAGCAGCTGGACGCGGACTGGGACGCGCTGCGCAACGGCACGGGCGCGGTGAAGCTGCCCACCGGCGCGCAGTACGCGCGCGGCCTTCGCGAGGTGCGCGCCATCCACGCCCGGCTGCTGTCGCGCCCGCATGGCCGCGAGTTGATGCGGTGGATCCTCCGGGAGACGCGGGAGGATCCGCAGTGGCCGGTGACGCTGGTGCTGACCCAGGCCTTCACGCCGTCCGCCAACTTCCGGCAGAAGGTGGTGCTCAACAAGCAGCGCCTGACGGCGACGTCCGAGGAGTTCCAGCGGCTGAAGGGCGAGTACGAAGGGATGAGCGAGGAGCTGACCCGCGTGGAGGAGGGCGCGCGGCAGGGCAGTGAAGCCTGGGGCGAGCTGCGCAAGCGCCTGGAGGCGTCGTCGAAGCCCTATGCGGAGCTGAGCACGCGGCGCGACGCCGTGGGCAAGCGCATCGGGAAGCTGGAGGTGGAGCTGAGCTGGTACGACGAGGACGGCCACGGCGAGGACTACCTGCTGAGCGAACCGGCACCCGGGCTCGCGGGCAAGGGCTCCGGCCGCGGCTCCCGGCTCAGCCTGCGCTCCGGGTTGCGCGACAGCACGCAGCGCAACTACTCCCGCGAGCAGCACCCCATCCCCGCGCCGGCGTTCATCGTGTACGGGCACGAGCTCATCCACGTCCTGCAGAACCGCTACCCGACGCGGATGGTGCTGGAGCCCCTGGCGTACTCGCGCGAGCACTCGAAGCACGGCTACAGCAACACCACGGAGCACGAGACCATCCGCGCGCTGCGCAAGCAGCGCACGGCGGAGCACCTGCCCTTCTACGAGAACCAGCTCCGCGAAGAGCACCAGCTCACCCAGCGCAAGCACCACACCGGCACGTCGGCCTTCGAGCTGGGCGAGACGGACTGAAAGCGCCGCGCTACTTGCGCGGCTCCCCCGGCGGCGTGGCCGCCCCCTCGCGCCCCAGCTCCAGCATCGTGGCGCTCTCCTCCGGGTCCGGGCGCTTGTCGCGCATCGTGACGAACTCCTCCGCGGCCGTGGGGTGGATGCCCACGGTGGCGTCGAGCTGCTTCTTCGTCACGCCGCACTTCAGCGCCACCGCGAGCCCCTGGATGATCTCCGGCGCGTCCGCGCCCACCATGTGGAAGCCCAGCACGCGCTCCGTGCCCCGCTCCACCACCACCTTCATCATGGAGCGCTCGTCCCGGCCCGTCAGCGTGTGCTTCATGGGCCGGAAGCTGGAGACGTAGACGTCCACCTTGCCGTGGCGCTCCATGGCCTCGCGCTCCGTGAGCCCCACCGTGCCCACCGGCGGCTGGCTGAAGACCGCGGACGGGACGTTCTCGTGGTCCATCGTCACCGGGTTGTTCCGGTAGAGCGTCTCCACCATCGCCCGTCCTTCCGCGATGGCCACCGGCGTGAGGTTGAGCCGGTCCGTCACGTCCCCCACCGCGTAGATGCTCTCCACCGACGAGCGCGACTGCGCGTCCACCACCACCGCGCCGCGCTCATTCAGCTTCACGCCCGCCTCCTCCAGGCCCAGGCCCTGCGTGTTGGGCACGCGGCCGGTGGAGTACAGCACCGCGTCCACCTCCAGCGTGTCCCCCATGCGCGTCAGCAGGCTGAGCGTGCCGTCCTCGCGCTTCTCGATGTCCTGGACGAACGTCTCCGGGCGGATGTCCACGCCCTTCTTGCGCATCTCCTGCGTCAGCGCCGCGCGGATGTCGTTGTCGAAGCCGCGCAGCACCGTGTCGCCGCGAATCAGCATCGTCACCTTCACGCCCAGCGCCGCGAAGATGCCCGCGAACTCCACGCCGATGTAGCCGCCCCCCACCACCGCCACCCGGCGCGGCAGCGTGGGCAGCTCCAGCGCCTGCTCCGACGTGAGCGCGTGCTCGATGCCCGTCACCTCCGGCAGGTAGGGCCGGCCGCCCGTGGCCACCAGGATGCGCTCCGCCGTGTAGCGCCTGCCCGCGACCTCCACCGTGTGCGCGTCCACCACCCGGCCCCGGCCCTCCACCAGCGTCACGCCCGCGTCGCGCAAGAGCCGGCCGTAGATGCCCGTCAGCCGGTCCAGCTCCTTCGCCTTCACCGCCTGGAGCTTCTTCCAGTCCAGCGCCGGGCCGTTCACCGTCCAGCCGTACCCCGCCGCGTCCTCCAGGTCGTAGCGGTAGTGCGCCGCGTACACGAGCAGCTTCTTGGGCACGCACCCGCGCAGCACGCACGTGCCGCCCACGCGCCCCTCCTCGCAGATGGCCACCTTCGCCCCGGAGGCCCCCGCGCGCCGGCTGGCCGCCACGCCGCCCGACCCCGCGCCCAGTGTGAACAAGTCGAAGTCGTAGCCCGCCATCGGTGTCCTCCCGTCTTCAGAAATGGTGTTTCAGGGCGCCCGAGGGAAGGAGCCCTGCCGGGCCCCGCCCGCCGGGCTGCTCCCCGGGGTCCGAAGCGCCTCCTGCTTCGCCTGCCCCCACGACACATTCAATCCCCTCCCGCACGAGAAGGGGGGATATCCTGACGCGCAGGGCGGCTCCCCCTATGTCTCACCCCCCTTCCTGCCAGACCTCCCCCCGGACGCATGCTCCGGACGCCGACACGTCCCCGGGCATGGATCCGGAAGTGGTGGGACGCCGCTACCGCGTCCTCGACCTGCTGGGACGCGGGGGCGCCGGCACGGTGTGGCGCGCGCAGGACGGCCTGTCTGGCCCCGTGGCCCTCAAGCGGCTGCACAAGACGGTGGCGGACCTGGCGCGGCGCCCGGGCCGGGGCACCCCTTCCGCCTTCGCCACGCAGGGCCTGGCGCTGTCGCTGGCCCACGAGTTCCAGACGCTGGTGTCGCTGCGCCACCCGAACGTCATCCGCGTGCTGGACTACGGGTTCGACGTGGAGGGCCGGCCCTACCTGGCCATGGACCTGCTGGAGGACGCGCGCACGCTGGTGGAGGCCGGCACGGACGCGCCCCTGGCGACGCAGGTGGGGCTGCTCATCCAGACGCTCCACGCGCTCGCGTACCTGCACCGGCGCGGCATCATCCACCGCGACCTGAAGCCCGGGAACGTGCTGGTGGTGCGCGGGCAGGTGAAGGTGCTGGACTTCGGCCTGGCCGTGGGCCGCGACCAGCAGGGCCGCCGCGCGCAGCCCGCGGGCACCCCCGGCTACCTGGCCCCGGAGCTCTTCGAGGACCAGCCCCCTTCGGAGCTGACGGACCTCTTCGGCTTCGGCGCCATGGCGTGCCAGATGTTCTTCGGCCGGCTGCCGCACGCGGGCCAGGTGTTCGCCACGCCGGGCTTCCCGCCCGCGCTCAAGGCGGTGCTGGAGCAGCTGGTGGCGCCAGAGGCCCACCGCCGGCC
>NZ_JBKGHJ010000859.1:0-2061 GCF_046520365.1 Corallococcus sp. 4LFB | reverse complement strand
CCGGCGGCGCGGGCGCCCATCCGCCGTCCTAGGCGCGCGTGATGCGCGAGCTGGCGGTGGCGGCGGCGTGCCCGCGTCCGCGTGCGTGCTGGAGGAGGACAGCCACTCCACGCAAGGCAACGCGCGGTTCAGCGCGCGGCTGCTGCGGGAGCGCGGGGCCCGCCGCGTGGTGGTGGTCTCCGACCCGTATCACCTGCTGCGCGCGCGGCAGTGCTTCCGGCGCGAAGGGCTGGAGGTGGCCACCAGCCCGGCGCGCATCGACGGGCGGATGCGCGCGTGGGACCGGCGGTACTGGACGGTGCGCGAGGCGTTCGCGCTGCTCCTGCACCCGCGCCTCCTGCTGGCGCGGGCGCCGGGCGGGCGCTGAGGCTTCAGGTGCCCGACGCGGGGGCGTCCGGCGCGGGTGTGTCCAGCTTGAGGAGCACCTTCTCCAGGACGCGGAAGAGGGCCTGGCGGTCCTCGGGGTCGAGCATGCCCATGACGACGCCCATCGCGCGGTGCATGGAGCGGTCGAGCTTGGCGAAGGTCTGCTTCCCCTTGTCGGTGAGCCGGCAGCGCACGACGCGTCGGTCGGTCTCTCCGCGTTCGCGTTGCAGGTGGCCTTCGCGTTCCAGACGGTCCACGACGCCGGTGACGGTCTTCTCGGTGACGCCCAGTCGCTTGGCCAGCTCGCCCATGGTGAGCGAGCCATCCAGGCCCAGCCACAGCAGGGCGTGCACCTGGGGCGGCGTGAACTGGAGCTGCTCGCAGGTGCTGGCGATGGGATCACGGAGCGAACGGCGACGGCCCAGCGAGAACATCAACTCCTGGATGCGGTCGACGTCCTTCGAGAGCGCTTCATCCTCTTTATGGATATTCCGTGACACAGAGTATTCATTAGCGGCGAGGTGCGTGCGGGTCAACTTGTAGGCTGCGAAGGACACCCGGAGGTGCGTGCGATGCGACGTGCATGGTGGGGGCTGTTGCTGGCGTGGGTGTCGGTGTCGTCGGCGCGGGCGGAGGAGGTGCTGGTGTTCGCGGCGGCGAGCACGACGGAGGCGCTCCAGGCGCTCGCGCCCGCGGGGCTCGCGGCGCTGGCGGCCTTGGAGGTGGGCTCCGCGGCTTGACAGGGCGCGCGCGGGCAACGGATTTAACGGCCCGCGGGGGGTGTACGGACGCGGGCGTGGGAAGTAGCTTCCCTCCGCCGATGTCGACCCGTCCTGTTCGCGCACTCCTCTTCCTGGCGTTCCTGTCCACGGCGGCCCGGGCCGCTGCTCCGGAACCCGTCCCCGGGCTGACCGCCTCGCCCGTGCTGCCCACCGCTCCGGCCCAGGCCGCCGCGCCGGCGCCCGCGCCCCGCCGCACCGTGCTGCTGCTGGGCGACAGCCTCATCGCCACGGGCTTCGGCGAGTACCTCCAGAACCAGCTCGCCGCGCACCCGCGGATCCGCTGCGAGCGCCGCGCGAAGTCGTCCACGGGCCTCGCGCGCCCGGACTTCTTCGACTGGCTGGAGGTCGGTCAGCAGGAGGTGCGGCAGCACCAGCCGGACGTCGTGGTGGTCATCCTGGGCGGCAACGACGGGCAGGCCTGCACACGCGGCAGGGGCGCGCCACCGTCGCCTGGGGCAAGCCGGACTGGCAGGGGGAGTACCGCCAGCGGCTGACGGACTTCGTGACCGCCATCTCCGCGCCGGGCCGCAAGATTATCTGGCTGGAGCTGCCCGCCACGAGCCTCCACCGCTTCGAGCAGAAGCTCACGCTGATCCGCGACCTGCAGCGCGAGGTCGTCGCCGGACGCGAGGACGCCGTGCACCTGGAGACGCGGCCCTTCTTCACCGACGCGCGCGGCAAGGCGCTGAAGCAGGCCCGCGTGGAGGGCTTCCGCAAGCCCATGCGCCTGCGCATGACGGACGGCGTCCACTTCACCGTGGCCGGCGGGCGCTACTTCGCGAACAAGGTGTACCCGCAGGTGCTGGGCGTGCTGGGCCTGGAGGCCCCGGAGTCCGGGGAGCAGCACACCGCGCGCCCCGCCGCCCCCGCTGGTGAAGACGGCGGCGCTGCGGGCCTCGGCTCCGGCCGCGCC
>NZ_JBKGHJ010000858.1:0-2062 GCF_046520365.1 Corallococcus sp. 4LFB | reverse complement strand
CGCCGCACGGCCGCGCCGGCCGCTCCGTGGAGAAGGAACCGGCCCCGGGCACGTCCCGGTCCCGGACGCCGGCGGCGCCCGCGGGCACGGCCGCTGCCACGGGGGGACGCTACGTGTCGTTGAAGGGCAGCAAGGTGTTCCACCGCGAGGACTGCTCGACCTTGAAGCGCTCGAAGAACGAGCGCACCGTCTACTCCAGCCGCGCCGACGCCCTGCGTGAGCGCCGCCCCGCCGAGGACTGTCATCCATGAAGGCCCGCATCGCGCTGGGAGTGGGGCTGCTGCTCGCCTCCCTGGCCTGTCAGCAGCAGCCGTCCGCGCCGCCCGCGCCGGCCGCCCCGGAGAAGTCGCGCTACTTCGGCGGCGCGCCGGACGGGAAGCTCCACGTGTACTTCTTCGACGTGGGCGCGGGGGACGCCGCGCTCATCGTCACGCCGCGAGGCAACACGGTGCTGGTGGACTCGGGGCCCGCGTCCGCCGAGTCGCACCTGGTGAACCGGCTGCCGGAGCTGCTGCGCCGGGAGCTGGACCTGGTGGTCCTCACGCAGCCGGATCCGCGGCACCACGGCGCGCTGGAGACGGTGCTCAAGCGCGTGGGCGCGCGGCGGTTGATGGAGCCGCAGCTGCCCGACACGTCGAAGGCCTACGACGCGCTGCTGACGACCCTGGGGGCACGAGGGGTGCAAATTTTCTCGCCCGCGCCGTCCTCGTCCGCGCCCAAGGAGCTGGTCCGGCTGACGCTGGAGGACCGGGTGAACCTCACGGTGCTCTGGCCCCGCGCGCCCGCGGAGCCGCTGCTGAAGGGGGCCGCGGACGCCGAGGGGCGCAACGCGGCGAACTCCATCGTGCTGCGCCTGACGTACGACGACACGTCGGTCGTCTTCGCGGGCGGCGCGCGCGGGGAGACGGAGGCCCGGCTCCTGGAGCGCGGGCTGCTGTCCCCCGCCACGCTGCTGAAGGTCGGCTCGCCCGGAGTGGAGGGGGCGAACTCGCAGGCGTACCTGGAGGAGGTGCGGCCCCAGGCGGCGGTGATCAGCGGGGATGACGGCCTGGGGAAGAACCCGAAGGTGAAGGAGCTGCTCGCGCGGCTGCGCGGCGTGGATGCGCGGACGTTCCGCACGGACCTGAACGGCGAAGTGCACGCGGTGAGCGACGGCAAGCAGTTCGAGCTCTCGCTCCAGCGTCCTTCACCGGGCGAGCCCGCCTCCGCGCGGCGCGTCTTCCCGGGGTTGGATCCGCGCCCCGCGCTGGTGCGGACGGTGAAGCCCGCGCCCGTGGTGAAGCCGGCGCCCACCGAGCCGCCGCCCGCGTCCGGACGGAGCCCGCGCGAGTCGTCGAGGCGCCGCGGGACAGCGCGGCCCGCGCCAGCAACGTGATGGACGTGGATGACCTGCCCACCGCGCGCAGGGGCACGCGGACGGAGGCGGTGCGCTCGTCGTCCAGCAGGGCCTCCATGTCGGACAGCTACATGGCGAGCAAGCACAAGCAGATCTTCCACAAGGCCACCTGCCGGAGCGTGAAGCTCATCAACCCGGAGAACCTGCTCACGTGGAGCACGCGTGATGCGGCGGTGAAGTCGGGCCGCAGGCCCGCGGGAGACTGTCACCCGTGACGAAGAAGACGAAGCCCCGGTCCAGGGCCACGGTGGACCGCATCGAGGACGACGTCGCCGTGCTGGTGGTGGACGGTCAGCAGGTGACCCGCGCCCTGAGCACCCTGCCGTCCGGCGTGCGCGAAGGCGACGTCGTGGACCTGGAGACCGGAACGGTGGACGCCGAAGCCACCGAGTCCCTGCGCGACGACGTCCGCGCCGCGAGGGAACGCGCGATGCGCGGCAAGAAGCCGCCCGCGGGCGACTTCGACCTCTGAGCCGGAGCGTCCTGCTCGACGTGCCGGGTCAGCCGGCCGGAACAGGACGCGGTGGGAGGGCCTGCTCACCGCGTGACGCGGAAGCAGGCCCACCTCATCCATCGACTACGGCGTGGAACCTTCCGCCGGAGCCGCGGACTCACCCTCCGCCGCGGTGCCCTGCGGAGGCGCCACGGGCTCGGCGGCCCCCGGCG
>NZ_JBKGHJ010000857.1:0-2062 GCF_046520365.1 Corallococcus sp. 4LFB | reverse complement strand
CGACGGCCGGCGCTTCCGGCTGCACCCGCGCCAGCTCCGCGAAGCGCTCCGGAATGCCCTGCCCTTCCGGCAGCGACACGTCCGTGGCGTTCCACTCCACCAGCACCTGCTGGCGCTCCACCTCTCCCAGCAGCGGCAGGTCCAGCACTCGCGCATCCGGCCGCGCCGCGATTCCCTCCAGCAACACGCCGAAGTGCTTCAGCATCCGCTCGGCGGTCGCTGCTTCGAACAGGTCGGTGCTGTACTCCAGCGCCGCCGCGAACCCCTGGCCCGTCTCCGCCATGTCCAGCGACAGCTCGAACTTGGCGGTGCTCCCTTCCGTCTCCAGGGCGCGCAGCGTGAGCCCTGAACCCGTGGTCGCCGCAGCCGATGCGGGCGCCGCGTTCTGGAGCGAGAACATCACCTGGAACAGCGGAGACCGGCTCAGGTTGCGCTCTGGCTTCAGCTCCTCCACCAGCTTCTCGAACGGCACCTCCTGGTGCGCGTACGCGCCCAGCGTCGTCTCCCGCACCTGCTGGAGCAGCTCGCGGAAGGTGGGGTTGCCCTCAATCCGCGTGCGCAGCACGAGCGTGTTGACGAAGAAGCCGATGAGCCCTTCGAGCTCCGCGCGGTTGCGGCCCGCGATGGGCGTGCCCACGCTCACGTCGTCCTGGCCGCTGTAGCGCGACAGGAGCACCTGCCACGCGGCCAGCAGCACCATGAACGGCGTGGCGCCCTCCTTCTGCCCGAGCGCCTTGAGCGCGGCCTCCACCTCGCGGGAGAAGTGAGCGGAGACCACCGCGCCCTGCGTCGTGGGCACCGCCGGGATGGGGCGGTCCGTGGGCAGCTCGATGGCCTGCGTGGCGCCCTGGAGCTGCTTGCGCCAGTACGCGAGCTGCGCTTCGAGCACCGGCCCCTGGAGCCATTCGCGCTGCCACGCCGCGTAGTCCACGTACTGGATCGCCAGTTCCGGCAGCGGCGACGGCTTCCCCTGGCTGAAGGCCCCGTAGAGGGCCAGCAGCTCGCGCAGGAAGACGCCGCGCGACCAGCCGTCGGAGATGACGTGGTGCAAGGTGAGGAGCAGCACGTGCTCCGTCGCGGACAGCTTCAGCAGCATCGCGCGCAGCAGCGGGCCCACGGAGAGCGTGAAGGGCTGCTGCACGTCCCGGAACACGCGCAGGCGGGCTTCCTTCTCCCGTGCCTCCACGGGGAGGGACTGGAGGTCCACCGTGTCGATGACCACGGGCGCGGGCGGGGCGATGACCTGCACCGCGCCGCCCTCTTCCGCGCGCAACGTCGTGCGCAGCACCTCATGCCGGCGCACCAGTTCGTCCAGGCAGCGCTGGAGCGCGGCCCCGTCCAGGACGCCGTCGAGCCGGACCGCGAGCGGGATGTTGTACTGCGGGTTCTGGGGATCGAACTGATCCAGGAACCACAGGCGCTGCTGCGCGAAGGACAGGGGGAAGGAGGAGACCGCGTTCCTCGGACGCGCCACGAGCGTCGCGACGGGGGCCGCCGCGCTCTTCTGGCGCAGCTTCCGCATCAGCAGGTCCTGCTTCTCGGGCGACAGGTTGGAGAACCGCTTCGAGGTGTCACTCATTGGAAGTCTTCCTGACCTGTTCCGTTTCCGCGTCCAGGAGGGCCTGCGCCTCTTCACCGGACAGTTCTTCCATCTCCGCCATGAGCCGCTCGAGCTCCTCGGGGTCCACCTGAGCGGCCTGGGCTTCCATCACGAGCACCGCGAGCGTCTCCACCGTGGGCGATTCGAACAGCTTGCGCAGCGGCAGCTCCACCTGGAACGTCTGACGGATCCGCGAGATGGCCTGCGTCGCCAGCAGCGAGTGGCCGCCCAGTTCGAAGAAGCCGTCGTGGATGCCGACGCGCTTCACGCCCAGCAGCTCGGAGTAGATGGCCGCCAGTTGCTGCTCCAGGTCGCTGCGCGGAGCAACGAAGTCCCGCGAGCGCGGCTCCGACTCCGCGTCCGGCCTGGGCAGGGCCTTGCGGTCCACCTTGCCGTTGGCGGTGAGAGGCATCGCCTCCAGCACCACGAAGGCCGACGGCACCATGTACTCCGGCAGCCGTC
>NZ_JBKGHJ010000856.1:0-2066 GCF_046520365.1 Corallococcus sp. 4LFB | reverse complement strand
GGACGCCGCGCGCGGCGCGGGGCCTTGCGCGACGGGAACGGCGGGCGGCGGGACAGCGGGTCCGGGCACGTCCTCCGCCCGGACCTTCCACCACGAGAAGACGCCGGCACCCAGGAGGGCGCACAGCGCGACCACGAGAATGACGGCGCGGCTCTTCATGGCGGGGCGCTCCGGCGGGATTACAGGCCCGCGGACTTCAGGCGGTTCGCCTGGGTGCGGAACACGGACACCGGGTTGGTGAAGAACGCGGTGAGGCCCAGCACCTGGTTCACCTCGTCCAGGTGGTTCATGTCGTAGTTGTCGCGGATGACCGTGCCGAAGCGCGAGCTGCAGCGGCCCACGAGGCCGTCGTTGTACCCGCTGTAGAAGAAGGACGACAGCTTCAGGGCGTAGTCAGACGCGTCCAGGATGTTGGTGAAGGGATCCGTGCCGGACCAGGAGTAGTAGCGCTGGCCCTGGACGCCCGTCGCCGCGCCGCTGCCGCAGGACGTGGTGGGGACGCCCGCGGGGAACTTCGCGGTGAACGCGGAGGTGCCCGTCTTGCTCAGCGCCGTCAGCGCGCCGATGGCGTCCTGCGGCTGCGTGTGGCCGGACAGCAGCCCCAGCACGGTGCCCAGGCTGTTGGCGAAGTACGCCAGCACGCCCTCCGTGAACGACCCGCCCTGCAGGTGGTTGCGCAGGTAGTCCGCCAGGTCCGCGCCCTTGTGCGGCGAGCCCACCGTCGTCACGGACGCCACCAGGTCCGGCCGCACCGCCGCCACGTAGCGCACGTCCAGGCCGCCGTGGCTGTGGCCAATCAGGTTCACCTTCGCCGCGCCCGAGCGCGCGAGCACGTCCTGCACCTGCGCCAGCAGCGCCTCGCCGCGCGCCTCCGTCGAATTGAACTGCGGAACGTGCGTGATGTAGACCTTCGCGCCGCCCGACTTCAGCGACGACTCGATGCCGTAGAAGTAGTCGAGCACCCCGAACAGCGAATCAAACCCCGCCATGCCGTGCGCCAGCACGATGGGGTACTTCGTCTGCGTGTACGTATCCGCGCGGGCAGGCTGCGCCCAGAGGGCAAGAACCGCGACAGTCAGAACGAGGGTCCGGACGGCGTTTCGCATACAGGCTCCTGATGGGGGAGGACGGATCATCGAAGGGATTGACCCGCGAATCAGCCCATAAAGCGAGACACTGATAAAAAGCAAGCCAACCTCAGAATTAACTGAAAAGCATGTCAGCTCTGGGGCACGCAAGCCGCTCCCAACGCAACGCATCAAGAATTCAACACCGCGCGTCAGAGTGGCGGCGCGCGGGCCCTTCCAGAGGAGCACGCCCTTGGACACCGCGGCCTATCAGGCCTTCACCATGGAATTGACGCGCAGGGTCGACGCGGACGGCCGCTTCCGGGGGCTCGTGGCGCTGGGCTCCATGGCGGCGCGGGACTACCCGCCGGATGACTTCAGCGACCACGACTTCTTCGTCATCGCCTGGCCCGGACACGCTGAAACATTGAGACATGAACGCGGCTGGCTGCCTCGCGCGGAGGACGTGGCGCTGGTGTTCCGGGAGACGGCGCACGGCCTCAAGGTCGTGTACCGCGACGGGCACCTGCTGGAGTTCGCGGTGTTCGACCTGGAGGAGCTGTCCTTCGCGCGCGTCAACCGCTACCGCGTGCTGCTGGACAAGGGCGGTGTGACGGAGCGCATGGACGCGCGTGCGCGGGACACCGCCGTGGAGCTCCAGCGCACGGCGCCGGACGACGCGTGGCTGTTCGGGCAATGGCTCACGCAGGTGCTGGTGGGCATGGGCCGCCACGCGCGTGGCGAGGGCTCAGCGGACGCGCGCGGCTGGACGAGGCGGTGCGCCTGTTCTGCCTGCTGCTCGCGCGCCACGTGCCCGCGCCCCAGGCGTCGCTGCTGGACGGGTTGGATCCGGTGCGGCGCGTGGAGCGCGTGTCATCCGCGGAACGGCGGCGAGCTGGCGCCGCGCCCTGGAAGGCGATTCGCCGGGCCTGGCGCGCACGCTCCTGCGGCTGGCGGAGCGCGAGCTGTCCCACGTGCCCGCCTTTCCGCCGCGACGGG
>NZ_JBKGHJ010000855.1:0-2071 GCF_046520365.1 Corallococcus sp. 4LFB | reverse complement strand
GACGGCGCCTCGCGCGAGGCGGGGGAGATGTCCTTCAGCTCGAAGGCCGAACCCCGGCACGGAGACGGGTTCAATCCGCAGCGGGGTGGGGGGAACGGGCGGACCTTCCGCGTGCGGGACGGCCCTGCCCAGGCCCTTGAGCGCCTCTCCCAGCTTCCGGGCGGCCGCGGCGGACAGGGCCCGGGGCGCGAGCTTCGTCACGTCCTGGAGGAAGCGCTGGCCGCTCTGGCGCGTGGCCTTCGTCAGCTCCTCGGCGTCCACCCGGATGGGCGGGCGCAAGAGGTGGGCGGGCCGGGCGAGGCTGGCCACCGACAGCTCGATGTCCGGGCCGACGCGCCGCAACACGAGCTCCAGGTGCGCCTCCGTCAGCGACACCTGCGCCAGCCGCCGCCTCCCCGCGTGCAGGGCCGCCACCGCCTCCACCAGCGCGGGAACGACCTCCGCCAGGGGCTCCTCCACCGCCCCGGACAGCAGGTTCACGCCGTCCAGTTCCAGCGCGATGGAATCGAGCGGGGAATCCGACGGTTCGCGCTTCCAATGGTGTCCGATGCGGAGACGGGTCATTGACGTTCGTTGACAAGCCAGTTTAGCGGTGGCTAGCATCCGCCGCCCATACGGACCTACATTTTTGTAACCGTTCGGAATTCTTGGGGAATACTCGATGACATTTTACGAGGCCGCGCTCAGGGTACTGGAGAGCGAAGGTCGCCCCCTGCATTTCCTTGAAATCACGGAGAAGTCCATCCAGCTGAGCCTGCTGTCCCACATTGGCAAGACGCCCGAAGTGACGATGCTGTCGCGGCTGGCTGCCATGGCGCGGAGGACGCGGGATCGCAAGGTGATCGTCACGGCGAAGGATACCTTCGCGCTGACGGACTGGTCGCTCTCCGAGGACGTCGAGGCACTTGCACAGACGGGCGTGATGGAGCCGCATCCGGAGGAGGAGCTTCCTCCGCTGCGGCCGGTGGAGCGCCACCCGGAGCCTCGCACGGACAACGTGCGCGCGTCGGGCCGGGGCACGGAGCGCAAGCGCCGCCGGGACGAGGGCGACGAGGAGCGGGGTGGACGCCGCAAGCGCTTCCCGCCGCTGCCGGAGGTCGTGTTCGAGATCCTCAGCGAGGCCGACGCGGGCCTGCGCACGGATCAGCTCATCGAGCGCGCCAAGGCGAAGGAGCTGTGCGCCGAGGAGACCACGGTGGAGGCGGTGCTCACCGCCCTGCTGGAGGACAACCAGCGCCGCATCGACGCGGGCCGCCGGCCCCAGTACGCCTTCAACCAGGAGTCCGGGGAGGTGTCCCTGGAGCGCGCGGGCGCGCCGAGCGAGGCGCCGCCCCTGGAGCTCCAGGCCGCCTTCGCGCAGGCCCTGGGCATCCCGCTGGAGGGGGGCCGCCCGGTGCTGGGCAAGCCCACTGCCGCCGGGGAGCCGCTGGTGGACGAGGCCCTCATCACCACCGCGCGCACGGCCCTCAAGGACGCGCGCCGCGCGGTCGCTCGCGGGCTGCGCAAGCGCCTGGGCGACGCGGACGTGGGCACCTTCGAGAAGTCCGTCGTGAAGATGATGCACGGCCTGGGCTTCCGCGAGCTGAAGGTCGCCAAGCGCTCCAAGGAAGGCCCCCTGCTCACGGCGCGCAAGCGCGAGGGCAGCGTGGAGCTGCGCTACGCGGTCCGCATGCTCAAGGGCATGCCGGGCGTCGACCGCAAGACGGTGCAGGAGCTGCGGCGCGACCTGGGCCACTACTCGGCGCAGGTGGGTCTGCTGGTCAGCGCGGGCGAGGTGCGCGGCGACGCGCGCTCCGAGGCGCAGGCCACGGGCTCGCTGGTGATGCTGTGGTGCGGGGACGCCCTGGGCGAGAAGTTCCTGGAGGCGAAGACCGCCGTCACCGTCACCCAGGTGGAGCTGTACGACATCGACGAGCGCTTCTTCGAGGCCGCGAAGCTGGACGCCGAGGAGGCCCAGCGCCGCCGCGAGGAGCGCAAGAGCGAGAAGCAGGCCCGCGAGGAGGGCGGCGAGGTGGAGGTGTCCGCCGCCGCCGAAAAGCCGGAGCGCGCCGAGCGTCCCGAGCGCGGCGAC
>NZ_JBKGHJ010000854.1:0-2078 GCF_046520365.1 Corallococcus sp. 4LFB | reverse complement strand
TGCGCCGTCACCACCACCGTCCACGGCGTGCCCTCCACCCGCGCGTGCGCCACCAGCAGGCGGCGCCCCGCGTCGTCGAACACCTCCAGCATCCCCTCCGGCGCCGCCAGCGCCTCCTCTCCCAGCAGCTCCAGCAGGGGCGCGCGGGTGAGCACGTCGCCGCGGTCCGTCTCGCGCAGCAGCGTCCCGTCGCGCCGGTCGAACAGCTCCACGTGGTAGCTGCGCGAGGCGAGCGTCGGCCGCAATCCCAGGCGCTTCAACGACAGCCCGCCCACGAGGACGACCCGCGCGCCGTTCCCCGCGTCCACCGGCACCGTGAAGACGACGAAGGGCAGGTTCGCGCGGGTGAGGAAGGGCCGCGACAGGAGCACCTCGTCGCCCCCCTTCAGCGCGTCCTGGAAGTAGTCCCGCTGCGCGAAGTTGCCGGTGATGCGGTTGAGCCGCACGGAGGGCACCAGCGTCTCCCCGGCGGCGTCCAGCAGCCACGCCGCGTCGAACAGCGCGACCTCGCGCTCCAGCAACTCCACCGTCTCCCGCATGCGCAGGCGGTCCCCGGCGCGCACCGCGGCGACGAAGCCCGCGTCCTGGCTCTGCGCGCGCAGCAGCGAGCGCGCCAGCGTGGCCGTCTGCTCCAGCCACGCCGTCTCCGCGGCCACCGCCTGCCGCGCCTTGCCGCGCAGCTCCTCCTCCAGGGCCCGCTGCGCCAGGTACGACGTCACCGCGCCCACGCCCAGGATGGGCAGCACCGACGCCAGCGCCATGCCGCGGAACAGCCGCCAGCGCACCCCTCCCGGCACCGGCACCCGGCGCATCCCCAGCAACACCACGCACGCCAGGGACAGCACGCCGTACACGCCCATCCCCGTCCACGAGCCGCGCGCCGCCAGCACGACCATCATGTAGAGGAAGGCGGCGCTCAGCCCGCCCAGGGCCACCCGGCCATACCCGGGCCGCCGGCGCCACAGCCCCACCGCCAGCAGGGCCCCCGCCACCAGGAGGACCGCGCCCAGCGCACGGATTCCCCCCCCGTCCCCCCGCAGGGAGAAGCGATGGAAGCCGTCGGGGACCAGGAGCATCAGCGTCCCGAAGCACAGCGACACGCTGGCCATGAACACCGTCAGCAGCCCGCGTCCCTGGAAGCGGGTCATGCGCTCCAGCAGGAGCGTGGTCACGAGCAGCGGGTAGAGGAGGGCCCCCGTCCGGCTGACCGACAGGATGCTGGCGGACCACCAGTAGAACGCCACCGCGCCCAGGAAGAGCGCGCGCCCCACCCACCCCACGAAGCCGGGCCAGGTGGGGTACAGCAGCGAGGCGAGCATCGTCGCCGAGCCCACCAGGAACAGGCTGCCGAGCGGGCGGACGTACGGGTAGATGAGCTGGAAGATGGCGGCCCCGAACTCGTAGGGGACGAAGACCATCGTCGTGCCCACGACGAGCCCGACGGCCGCCGCGAACCACTCCACCCGTGCGCGCTCGAGGATGCCCACGGAGGCAGCGTACACAACCGGGTGGGACCGCGCGGTCAGGTTGTCGCTCCCCTGCCCCACGTCATCGCCTCTCAGGCTGCTTCCGCGACGGCCGACCGGGGCAGCGTCACCGTGAAGCACGTCCCCTGGCCCGGCCCGTCACTCTTCGCGCCGATACGGCCACCGTGGCGCTCCACGATTTCGCGGCAGATGGCCAGGCCCAAGCCCAGCCCTCCGGCGTAGTGCTCCGTCGCGTTGCGCGCGCGGAAGAAGGGCGTGAAGAGCTGCGGCACGCTCTCCGCCGGAATGCCGATGCCCCGGTCCTCCACCTCCACCCGCACCTGCCCGTCCTCCTCGAGCACCCGCACCACCACCGGCGTCCCCGGCGGTGAGTAGCGCAGGGCGTTCTCCACCAGGTTCGTGAGCAGTTGATCCAACCGCGGCTCGTCCCACCAGCCCACCAGCGACTCCGTGGGGAGCTCCAGCGTCAGCTGCGCCGCGCGCTCCGGCCGCGTGACCTGGATGCGCTCCACCACCTCGCGCGCCAGGGCCACCACGTCCATGGGGGCCACCGTCAGCGCGAAGCGTCCGGACTGCAGCCGCGACACGTCC
>NZ_JBKGHJ010000853.1:0-2091 GCF_046520365.1 Corallococcus sp. 4LFB | reverse complement strand
CACCGTCCGGCCGCCGTCGCGGCGGCGCTGGTCGCGGTGGCGGCCTCCGTGTTCCTGCTGCTGCGGCCGGGAGGGACCGTGTCCCCCCCGCCCGTGACGCCCGTGGAGGCGCCGGTCGTCGCGGTGCAGGACGTGGAGCAAGGGCCCCGGGACATCGTGGTCGCGTGCCCGGACCTGGCCACGCAGGAGCACTGCCTCAAGTCCGCGAGCGCGCGCGGGCTGCTCGTGTACCACCCCGGTGGACAGGGCGAGGTCCCCCGCTACGACGCGTCCAGCGGACTGACCCAGGTGGCGCTGAACTCGCGGCCGGCCGCCCTGTGAGGACTCCTTCGATGACGCTCCCAACCCGCATCCCCGGCCTGCTGCTGGCGCTCTGGGCGCCCCTCGCGGCGGCCCAGACCCCGTCCACCGCGGCGAGCGCCTCCACGACGGCGCTCGCATCCACCTCGGCGGCCACGCCCGAAGCTACGGCGCGCAATCCCGGCGCGGCGCCGGCGGCCACCGGCTCCACGGGCCCCGCCCTGAAGTCCGGCGCGGCACCGATGACCACGGCCTCGGTGGCTCCCGCTTCGACGCCCCCTGGCGCGACAGCGGCCTCCGCGACATCTCCCGCCTCCTCCGGCGGCATGCCCGCCGCGCCTGGCACCACGCGCGCGAAGCTGCCGCAGGGCTGGTACGTCACGGAGAGCGCGCCCCGGCACTACGAAGCGGGCGTGGACGAGGCCGCCCCGTGCGAAGGCACGCGCAGCGCGTTCCTGCGCTCGCGCACCCAGGCCACGGACAGCTTCGGCACCTTCATGCAGGCCTTCAGCGCGCAGGACTTCCGGGGCAAGCGCCTGCGCTTCTCCGCCGCCGTGCGCCACCAGGACGTGAAGGGCTGGGCGGGGCTGTGGATGCGCGTGGAGGGCGCGGACCCCAGGCAGCCGCTCGCCTTCGACAACATGCAGTCGCGCGCCCTCGTGGGCACCCACGGCTGCAAGCGCTACGACGTCGTGCTGGACGTGCCCCTGGAGGCCACCACCATCATGGCCGGCCTCATCATGAGCGGCACCGGCCAGGCGTGGCTCGGCGGCGTGCGCTTCGAGACGGTGGACGCGTCGGTGAAGACGACGGACCTGCTCGCCACCTTGCAGCCGCTGCCCTCCGGCCCCCAGGGCCTGGAAGAAGCGCCCCGTCCCCAGGGCGGAGCGAACGCGCCCCTGGGACGCGTGGGCACCGCGTGGTTCGACACGCAGCGCGTGCAGACGGCGACGCCGCTCGTGCGCGGCGAGGGCCCCACCTGGAAGGGCGAGTTCGACGACGAGCTCTTCGAGCACGGCATCGAGGTGAACGGCGTCTACGAGCGGCGCGACCTCGCGGTGAAGGTGCGCGCGGGCGGCGCCGCCACCCTCATCGAAGGCACCTGGGGCGGAGAGCCGCTGTCCATCCGGCTCGCCTCGGACTCGCTCCGCATCCGCTGGGGCACCGACGAGCAGCGCTTCGAGCGGGACCTGAGCGCTTCCACGCCGAAGGGCTGCAATGCGTACCTGCAGAAGACGGGGCGCTTCGAACGGCAGTGGCTGGAGGTGTGCGGCGTGGCGCTCGCCACCCGGCCACCGCTCACGCAGCTCGTGGCGGCCTTCCTGTCCGGTGGCGTGCGGGCCGGCGCCTCGCGAGGCCCCGTCCCTCCGCCCCGCCTGCCCGTGCGCTCGCCCCAGCCGTACGACTCGTCCGGCCGGAACGTGCCCTCCTCGCAGCTCCAGTGAGGCAGGGCCCGGGCGGCAGGGAAGGGCCCTGCCCTTCCCCCACCGCCGGACGTCAGAACGCGAAGTCGCGCTCCAGCGTCTCCTGCCCGGCCTGCACCGTGAGGTGGGCCGCGTGCGCGCCGGTGGCCAGCGCCGTGGACAGGTCGAAGGACAGCCCCTCCGGCCCCTGCGTCGGCTTGAGCGACGGACGCCCCGGAGACAGGAAGACGGCGGCCGTCACGGCGCGCGTGCCCAGGGGCTGCACCAGCAGCCGCACCCGCTGCCGCTCGCGCACCAGCACCACGCGGAAGTCGCGCCGCTCCTCCAGCACCTCGCGGTGCTCCGGCAGGCGGGCCGCGCCCGGGCG
>NZ_JBKGHJ010000852.1:0-2100 GCF_046520365.1 Corallococcus sp. 4LFB | reverse complement strand
CGGCCCGGCGCCCCTCCCCCCGGACGCGGTGCCAAGCCCGGCGCGCGTCCGGAGAAGCACGGCCACCGCCCCGAGAAGCTGCGGCCGGACCGCACGTCGCCGGAGCTGGGCCCGGACGGCACGCCCCAGGTGATGCTCCTGCGCCGCGGCTCCGACCGCTGGCTCGCGGGCCCGCCGTGGATCTACCGCGCGGACCTCAACGGCGACCCCGGCCTCCAGGGCGGTGAGGTCGTCCGCGTGGTGGATGGCCGCAGCTGGTTCATGGGCAAGGCCTTCTATTCGAAGCAGTCCAAAATCTCCCTGCGCTGGCTCACCAACGACGACGTCGCGGTGGACGTGGACTTCTTCCGCCAGCGCCTCCAGTCCGCGGAAGCGCTGCGCAAGCTCGCGCTGCCCGGGGAGACGACGTACCGGCTGGTGCACGGCGAGGCGGACGGCCTGCCCGGGCTCGTGGTGGACCGCTACGGCGACTACCTGAGCGTGCAGTTCCTGGTCCCCGCCATGGAGCAGCGCAAGGCGCTCATCGCGGACCTGTTGGAGGAGCAGTTCCACCCCAAGGGCATCGTCAACCGCTCCGACGTGAGCGTGCGCCACCTGGAGGGCCTCCTCCCGGAGAAGGGCCTCCTGCGCGGCGAGCTGCCGCCGGGCCCCGTGTCCTTCGACGAGGGCCTGGTGCGCATGCGCGCGGACCTGCTGGAAGGCCAGAAGACGGGCGCGTTCCTGGACCAGCGCGAGAACCACGTGATGGCGGCGCAGTACGCCTTCGGCGAGGCGCTGGACTGCTTCAGCTACGTGGGCGGGTTCGCGCTCCAGCTGGCCACCCGCGCCAGGCAGGTCACCGCGGTGGAGATCTCGGAGTCCGCCTCCGCGCAGCTGCGCGAGAACGCCCAGTCCAACAAGCTCACCAACCTGGAGGTGGTGACGGCCAACGCGTTCGACTTCCTGCGCGACGCGGTGGACGAGGGCAAGCGCTACGACACCATCGTGCTGGACCCGCCCTCCTTCGCGAAGAACAAGGACGCCATCCCGGCGGCGGTGCGCGGCTACAAGGAACTCAACCTGCGCGCCTTCCAGCTCCTGCGCCCCGGCGGCATCCTGGTGACCGCGAGCTGCACGTACCACGTGGACGAGCAGGCCTTCGAGGAGATGCTCGCCTCCGCGGCCTCGGACGCGAAGCGCCGGGTGCAGATCATCGAGCGCCGGGGCGCCGGCCGCGACCACCCCGTCCTCCTCAACCTGCGCGAAACCCGCTACCTGAAATGTTTCGTGCTGCGCATGCTGTGAGATAGGGTAGGACCCATCCAAGGGGTCCATCCACCGGACCCCGACGTGCGGAGACGGTTCAGGGCATGGCACGCCGGGATTGGGACGACGCAGATGACGAAACCCCCGCGTCCGGTACGCGGGCGTTGGAGCGCGCCATCCAGGAGACGCGCGCCGTGTACCGTCAGGCGGACGCGGCGTACGCCCCGTACTCGTGCCCCGCGAGCGGTGAGTGCTGCCAGCTGTCCGTCACGAAGCGTCAGCCCTGGCTGTGGCTCCCGGAGTGGGAGCTGCTCAAGCGCGGCAAGCCCCTGCCGCCCGCCCGCGCCGACGGGGCGTGCCCCTACCTGGACGCGGCGGGCCTGCGCTGCACGGTGTACGCGGACCGGCCGTTCGGGTGCCGCACGTTCTTCTGCCAGCGCATCCAGGGCCCCGCGCGGCAGCCGTCCGAAGAGGTGGCCCGGCTGCTCCTGCGCTTGGAGCGGATTTCACAGCGCGTGATGCCGTCGCTCCAGGGGCCACGTCCCCTCCTGGAATGGTATGCCGGGGTCAATATCGCCCCGGCCCGGGAGGAACGATGAGGTCCATGCTGCAGAAGCGGTGGCGGCTCGCCCACCGGCGTTCCCCGGTGTCCGCGCGGTCCGAGCCCGTGGGTGTCGAAGCATGATCCACCCGCGTTGGTTGCTCGCGCCCCAGGAGTTCAAGGGGACCTTGAGCGCGGCCGAGGCCGCGGACGCCATGGCGGAGGGGCTGCGGCAGGCCTCGCTCGAGGTGGTGCTGGACGTGGCGCCGCTCGCGGACGGGGGGCCGGGGACGCTGGACGCGCTGCTCGCCGGG
>NZ_JBKGHJ010000851.1:0-2101 GCF_046520365.1 Corallococcus sp. 4LFB | reverse complement strand
CCCGCCCCGCGCCCAGGTCCACCACCCGGCTGCCGCGCCCCACGCCCGCCTTCTTGAGGAACGCCAGCGCCGTCACCAGCGGCGTCTCGCCGTACATCAGCTCGCGGAACGACTGGCCCGTGGCCTGGAGCGCCCGCGCCATCTCGAAGGTGCGCCGCGCGGCGTAGGGCGTGCGCAGGATGCGCTGCCACCACAGCCCCAGGTACGGCTTCAGCAGCCGGGGACGCAGGAGGAGCAGCAGCAGGTCGGTGACGCGCAGCACGACGGCGATGACGATGCCCTGCAGCTGCAGCGACAGCCGCTGGAGGAACGGCAGCTCGAACTCGTCCTGCGCGTCGTCGCGGCGCGGTGGAAGCTCGGGAGGCGGCGCGGGATCCGTCATGCGGCGCGGAGGCTTGCTGGATTCCGGGCCCCACGCAATGCCCCGCGCCTGACGGGGACGCGCCTGGGACCCTCCGCGGCGGGCCCCCGGGCAATCACCTGGAATCCGGTGGCTTGCAGGTTCCGCGGGGAACGGGTGCGCGCCGTGCAATGGCAGCCCGGCACCGTGGAACGCTCCCACCGCGTCAACGTACCTCAAGCAGGACTCGCAGCCGCTCATCACGGCGGCGGCCGCCACCACGCTCGCCTTCCCCATCCTCACCGCGAAGCTGGGGAGCTGAGCGCCCCGCTGAGAGGCCAGGGCCTCACAGCAGCTTCTTCGCCGCCTTGGCCAGGGCCCTGTCGTCGGCCACGGCGGGAATCTCCATGAGGCGCGCGGCCACGACCTTGCCCACCGCGGGGTTCACGGCCGCGACCTTGAGGTACGCCGCCGCGCGCGTGAGCAGGTCCACATGCGGCAGGGACCTGAGCACGCGGGCGAGCAACTCCTTCGCCAGGATGGGCGCCTCGAAGGCCTCGAAGAGGCCGCGCAGCGCCTGCCGCTCCAGCACCTCCGGACGCGTCTCCGCCAGGCTCAGCGCGGGCCGAAGCAGGGCCAGCCCCAGCGCGCGCATCGCCTCCGCGACGACGCCGGGCTTCCACCCGTCCGCGAACGCCAGCAGCAGGGCCTCCGCGCCGCGCACGTCGCCCAGCATGCCCAGCGCGTACACGGCGTGCTTCGCCTCCACGTCGTCGTGGCCGCGGCCCTGCACCATGTCGATGAACCGGTCGAGCACCTCCGCGTCCCCCAGCCGGGCCAGCGCCGCCGCCGCCTCGCGCCGCACCTCGCGCGACGGGTCCGAGTGCAGCACCTGGCGCAGCACGGGCATGGCCACCGTGCCCAGGTCCGCCAGCATGGCCACCGCCGCCGCGCGCGCGTCCTTCGTCGTCTCCGACAGCGCCGCCTGCATCAGCGGCACCGCCTTGTCCTTCCGGCGCCGCGCCAGCTCCGCCACGGCCTTCTCCCCCGTCTCCCGGGCCTGCACGTCCTCCAGCGTCTCCCGCGCGTACAGGCGCAGGCCCATGTCGTGCCCCCCGCGCGTCAACGCGTCCAGCTCCCGCCTCGCCTGCACCCCGCCCATCGCGCCCAGCACGCGGATGGCGGTGCGGCGCACCATGCGGCTGTGGCGCTCGTTCAGCGCGCCCCGCACGACCCCCAGGGCCTCCTCACCGCGCGCCGCCACCGTGCGCGCCACGAAGGCGCTCGCCGAGCCATCACTCCAAGCCGGGTAGAGCTCCCGCATCAGCGCGTCCGTGCCCAGGCCTGCGTAGTAGCGCGCCGCGTGCGCCGCCGCCTCGTAGCGCGTCAGCTCCCCGCGCGCCCGGCGCACCATCGCCTCGCCCGGGCTCAGCACCTCCTCCGGCCGGTGCACGTGGATGCTCGGGTGCGTGGGCACGGCCTCCAGCCCGGCCAGGTCCACCTGCACCGCGCCGGACAGCCGCACCAGCGCGATGCCCAGCACCTGGTACACCTTGATGAAGTCGTCCAGCCGCTCCGCCGGGTCCGCCCGCTGCGCCAGCGCCTCCAGCAGCGCGCCCGGCTTCTCCAGCCCCAGCTCCTTCAGCCGCGACACCAGCGGCTCCACCGTCCGGGGACTCACCGCCGACAGGCCGCTGGCGAACGCGTCCGCCAGCTCGTCGCGCACCTCCGCCAGCGCGATGGCCGCCCGCGACGCGCCCG
>NZ_JBKGHJ010000850.1:0-2101 GCF_046520365.1 Corallococcus sp. 4LFB | reverse complement strand
GAGGCGCCCGTGCTGGAAGTCCTGGCCGAGCGGCTGGGAACGGCCGCGCGTCCGCCGCCCTCGGCGCTGGAGCCCATCGCAAGGGATGAGGCGCCGCCGCTGTCGTTCGCGCAGCAGCGGCTGTGGTTCATCGACCAGCTGGAGCCGGGCAGCGCGCTCTACAACGTCCCGGTGGCGGTCCGGTTGCAGGGCACCCTGCAGCGGGGCGCGCTGGTGCGAGCCCTGAACGAAGTCGTCCGCCGGCACGAAGCCCTGCGCACGACGTTCGAGCCGCACGAAGGCCAGGCCGTGCAGCGCATCCATCCGCATGCGCGCCTGCCGTTGGCGGACGTCGACCTGGAGGGGTTCACTCGCGAGCAGCGGGAGGAAGAGGTCCGGCGCCGGCTCGGGTTGGAGCTGGCGGAGCCCTTCGACCTGAATAGGGGGCCACTCATCCGGGCCAGCCTGTTGCGGCTGGAGAGCACCGAGCACGTGCTGCTCATCACGATGCACCACATCGTGTCGGACGGCTGGTCGCTGGGCGTGCTGATCCGCGAGGTGGGAGCGCTGTACGCGGCCTTCGCGGAAGGCCGTCCGTCGCCGCTGCCCGAGCTGCCCTTGCAGTACGCGGGGTACGCGGCATGGCAGCGCGGCTGGTTGCAGGGAGAGACACTCCAGAAGGAAGTGGACTTCTGGAGGGGCAAGCTCGCGGGAGCGCCGCCGGTGCTGGAGCTGCCGACGGACCGTCCGCGTCCGGCGGTGCGAGGCAACGCCGGAGCAGTGCATTCCTTCCTGCTGCCGTCGCCGCTGGCCCAGGCGCTGCGGGAGTTGGCGCACCGCGAAGGTGCATCGCTGTACATGGTGCTGCTGGCCGGGTGGCAGGCGCTGCTGTCGCGCTACTCGGGGCAGACGGACATCAGCGTGGGCTCGCCCATCGCGGGGCGCACGCGGGCGGAGCTGGAAGGGCTCATTGGCTTCTTCGTCAACACGCTGGTGCTGCGCGCGCAGGTGGACGGGGAGGCATCCTTCCGTGAGCTGCTGAAGCAGGTCCGGGGCACGGTGTTGGAGGCCTACGAACACCAGGAGGTGCCCTTCGAGAAGCTGGTGGAGGCGCTTCAGCCGGAGCGCAGCCTGAGCCACACGCCGCTCTTCCAGACGCTGCTGGCGCTCCAGAACATGCCCGAGGGAGAGGCGCGGCTCCCCGGGCTGACGATGAAGCCGCTGGAGCTGGAGATCCGCACGTCAAAGTTCGACGTGAGCCTCTTCTTCACGGAGACGTCGCAGGGGTTGAGCGGGTCGGTGGAGTACAGCACCGACCTGTTCGAAGCAGAGACCGTGCGCCGGATGGTGGAGCACCTGCGCGTGCTGCTGGAAGGCGTGGTGGCGAAACCGGAGGAAGCGGTGGGCCGCCTGCCGCTGCTGACGGAGTCGGAGCGCCAGCAGGTGCTGGTGACGTGGAACCAAACGGCCAACGGGTCTCTCCGCGAAGTACCGGTGCACGCCCTCTTCGAGGAGCAGGCTCGGAGGACGCCACAGGCAGTGGCGCTGAAGCTCGCGGAAGGAGGCGCCACGCTGACGTACGGCGAGCTGGACGCGAAGGCGAACCAGTTGGCGCACCACCTGCGAAGCCAGGGCGTGAAGCGCGGCACGCGGGTGGGCGTGTTCGTGGAGCGCTCGTTCGAGATGGTGGCGGGCCTCCTGGCCATCCTGAAGGCCGGAGGTGCGTACGTCCCGGTGGACCGCAACTACCCGGCGGAGCGCATCGCGCTGCTCTTGGGAGACGCGGGCGTCGAAGTGACGCTGACGCAGCGGTCACTGGTGGAGAAGCTGCCGCCGAGTGCGGGCCGGGCGCTGACGTTGGATACGGCATGGAGCGAGCTTGCCCGCCAGCCGGAGACGGCGCCGGAGGGAGGGGTGAGCGCGGAGGACCTGGCGTATGTGATGTTCACGTCGGGAAGCACGGGCCGTCCGAAGGGCGTGAGCGTGCCGCACCGGGGCATCACCCGGCTGGTGCTGGGCAACGGCTTCCTGCACTTCGGACCGGAGGAGGTCTGGCTGCAACTGGCGCCGGTGGCCTTCGACGCCTCGACGCTGGAGCTGTGGGGCGCGCTGCTGCACGGGG
>NZ_JBKGHJ010000084.1:0-21473 GCF_046520365.1 Corallococcus sp. 4LFB | reverse complement strand
CCGCGTCGCGCCCGCTGGCCTCCGACGCCCGGCCCCGGGGATGCTGCTGGACGTGCCCAGGTCGACGCCCCGCTACAACGGCGCGCTGCCCGGCGTCGTGGAGGGCGAGCGCCCCACGCTGGATCAGATCCGCCGCGAGCTGGGCGACTGCCGGCGCTGCAAGCTGTGCACGGGCCGCAAGAACATCGTGTTCGGCTCCGGCAACCCGCGCGCGGACCTGGTGTTCGTGGGCGAGGGCCCCGGTGAGAACGAGGACCTCCAGGGCGTGCCCTTCGTGGGCGCCGCGGGCGACCTGCTCACCAAGATGATTGGCGCCATGGGCTTCACCCGGAACGACGTCTACATCGCCAACGTCGTGAAGTGCCGCCCGCCCGGCAACCGCAACCCGGAGCCGGATGAGATCGCCGCGTGCGAGCCCTTCCTGCGCTCGCAGCTGCTCGCCATCCAGCCGAAGGTCATCGTCGCGCTGGGCAAGTTCGCGGCGCAGACGCTCCTCAGGGACACCACCCCCATCACCCGCATGCGGGGCCAGTGGCGCGAATACGAGGGCATCCAGCTCATGCCCACCTTCCACCCCGCGTACCTCCTGCGCAACAGCGCGGAGAAGCGCAAGGCGTGGGAGGACCTGCAGCAGGTGATGAAGCTGTTCGGCAAGCACCCGGGCGCCGGCGCATAGACCGCGCGGCGCACCGCGACGACCAGGAGTGGCACCGATGAAGGGCGTGCTCGAGACGCGTGAAGTGCAATCCCCCGCGCTGGAGAACAACCCGCTGGGAGATCCGGCCCGCCGCCGGCTCACCGTGTACCTGCCGCCGGGGTACGCCGCGGGCACGCAGCGCTACCCGGCCGTCTACTTCCTGCACGCCTTCGGCAACGGCGGGGGCTCCTGGACCAACGCGTCCGGCTTCTCGCCGTCCGTGCCGGAGCGCCTGGACGCGCTCATCGAAGCCGGCACCATTCCGCCCGTCATCGGCGTCTTCCCGGACGCGTGGACGAAGCTGGGCGGCAGCCAGTGGGTGAACAGCGACGCCATCGGCCGCTACCGCGACTACCTCGTCAAGGACGTGGTCGGCTTCGTGGACAGGACCTTCCGCACGCTGCCGAAGGCCGCGTCGCGCGCGGTGGTGGGCCACAGCTCCGGCGGCTACGGCGCGCTGGTGATGGGCCGCTACCACCCGGAGGTGTTCTCCCTGGTGGGCGCGCACGCGCCGGACTCCTACTTCGAATATTCGTACCTGCCGGACCTGCCCAAGGCGGCCACCGCGCTGATGAAGGCGGGCGGCGTGGACACGTGGGTGACGGAGCTGCGTCAGCGCGCGCGGGACACCAAGGTGCGCGGCGACGACTTCCCGGTCATCAACATCCTGGCGATGGCGGCGGCGTACTCACCCAAGAAGGGCGAGCCGCTCAACCTGGAGCTGCCCTTCGAGCAGCACAACGCGAAGCTGCGCCTGGACGTGTGGAACCGCTGGCTGGTGCACGACCCCGTGCGCTTCGTGCCCAAGTTCCTGGACGCCTTCCGCAAGCTCAAGACGGTCTACCTGGACGCCGGCACCCGCGACGAGTTCAACCTGCGCTGGGGCACGCGCATGGTGGCGGACGACCTCAAGACCGGCGGCGTCGACGTGGTGCACGAGGAGTTCGAGGACGGGCACTCGGGCGTGTCCTACCGCTTCGAGCGATCGCTGTCGGTGCTGGTGCCGCGCCTGGCCGCGGACTGATAAGGGGGGGCCATGGATACATACGGACTGTCGCGCGTCGTCGGTGAGAAGGGCGTGCTGCCGCAGCGCGCGCGCAAGCTGGACCCCTCGCTGCCGTGCGGCGAGGCGGAGCTGCTCATCGACGTGGAGAGCCTCAACATCGACGCCGCGTCCTTCAAGCAGATCAAGGACGACGTGGGCGGAGACCCCGCGCGCATCGCGGGGCGCATCCAGGACATCGTGCGCGAGCGCGGCAAGATGCAGAACCCCGTCACCGGCTCGGGCGGAATGCTCATCGGCCGCGTGAAGGAGCTGGGCGCGAAGCACCCCGCGAACGGCGTGCTCAAGCCGGGCGACCGCATCGCCACGCTGGTGAGCCTGACGCTCACGCCGCTCGTCATCGAGGAGGTGAAGGCGGTGCACGCGGACATCGACCGCGTGGACATCCGCGGCCACGCGCTGCTCTTCGCGAGCGGCATCTACGCGAAGCTGCCTTCGGACATGCCGGACACGCTGTCGCTGGCGGCGCTGGACGTGTGCGGCGCGCCCGCGCTGGTGGCGCGCCACGTGCGCCCGGGCATGACGGTGGCGGTGCTGGGCGCGGGCAAGAGCGGCGCGCTGTGCCTGGCGCAGGCCCGCCGCAGCCTGGAGAGCCGCGGCAAGCTGCTGGCGCTGGACATCTCCCAGAAGGCGCTGGACGCGCTGTCCGCCATCGGCCTGTGCGACGAGGCCCTGAAGGTGGACGCCACCCAGGGCGTGGACGTGATGGAGGCGGTGCGGAAGGCGACGGGCGGTCAGCTCTGCGACCTGGTCGTCAACTGCGCCAGCGTGGGCAACACGGAGATGGCGTCGCTGCTGTCCGTGAAGGACGGCGGCACGGTCATCTTCTTCTCCATGGCCACCAGCTTCACCACGGCGGCCCTGGGCGCGGAGGGCGTGGGCAAGGACGTCACCATGCTCGTGGGCAACGGCTACGTGCCCGGCCACGCCGCCCTCACGCTGGAGCTGCTGCGCACCGAACCGGCGCTGCGGCAGCTCTTTGAAGCCCGCTACATCTAGGGCTTGAGGAAGGCCGTGTGCACGGCCTGCATCAGCGGGTCCTGGGGGCCGCCCGCCAGCGTCCTGGGCAGGTGGCCCTGGTTGATGGTCCAGATGATGCTGCCGCCCAGGCCCTTCTCCCGCGCCCAGCGGCCCTTCTCCGACACGGACGCGACGTCCTCGTAGGAGATGTAGTTGCAGGACTGCGGGCCGTACGCGGTGGGGAAGGAGAGGTAGGGCGCCTTGGCGACGTCGTCCCAGCGGTACGCCTCCGGCGAGTAGTAGAGCGACTGGATGTTGGCGTAGCTCATCGCGTTGTCGCTCTGCTCCTCCACGATGCCGTCGCGCCCGTCCAGCGGGGTGCCCGGCTCCGTGATGCCCTTCCAGCAGGTGCCGAAGAAGCCCACGCCCACGCCCAGGCGCTGCGGGGGCACGCCCGCGTCCAGGAACGCCTGCACGGAGCTGGCGACGGAGCTGGGGTGTCCGCCGCTCTCCCCGAAGAGGGCGCTGGAGTGCCAGCTCTCCCACTGCCCCCAGTGGCCGCTCATCTTGTAGGCCATCACGTTCATCTGGTCGACGCGGGCCGCCAGCTGCCGGTGGAACTCCGCGTCCACCTTGCCCAGCGCGAAGTTGGAGTTCACCCAGCCCACGGGCACGGTGATGAGGATGTTCTCGTCCGCGGCGCGCAGGTCGTCCAGCAGCGCCAGCAGCGGCGCGCTGTCCTGCGGCAGGAGGATGGGCTCCCAGTCCACGTCCACGCCGTCGAACTGCAGCTCGCGCATCGTGGTGATGATGTTGCGCACGAAGTTGCGGCGCTTCTCCTGCGTCTCCGTCGCGCCCTTGAAGCCGTCGTACTCGCCCATGCCGCCCAGCATCAGCAGCGCCTTCTTGCCGGCCGCGTGCGCCCGGTGCGCCAGCGCCCGGGCCATCTTCGGCCCCTCCACGGCGTCCACGTCGAAGTCGGTGTAGAGCGTGCCGTCGACGCGCGGGCGGATGCGGCCCACCACCACGTGCGTGAGCAGCGACATGTCCACGGAGTCCACCGGGTACAGGTCGCGCTGGTAGCCCACCCAGTAGCCCATCACCCAGCTCGTGGGCGCGCCGCCCGGACGCGGCGTCACCCGGGCCGTCTGGCGCGAGCACGGGCCTTCGCCCATCTCGTTGGCCGCGCAGACGGTGAACGTGTACGCGGTGCCGTTGTCCAGGTCCTCGATGAGCGTGCCCGACGCGGGCGCGTCCACCCGCTGCACCCGGCCGCCCGGCTCCACCA
Source organism: Corallococcus sp. 4LFB (assembly GCF_046520365.1). Lineage (NCBI taxonomy): Bacteria > Pseudomonadati > Myxococcota > Myxococcia > Myxococcales > Myxococcaceae > Corallococcus > Corallococcus sp. 4LFB. The sequence goes on along the minus strand of NZ_JBKGHJ010000084.1, from coordinate 17,465 downwards.
TGACCTTGAAGTACGACAGCGGCCGGCGCCGTAGCTCGAGGGCGCCAGCCAGCTCACGTACGCCTGGCCGTTGCCCGCGGTGGGCACCACCGAGCGCGGCTGTCCCGGCGCCGTCGGCTTCGGGATGCTCATGCCCGCCTGCGGCGTCACCAGGTCCGTCTCCACGGAGGCCTGGCCCTCGCCCATCGCGTTCACCGCGGAGACCTTGAAGACGTAGGTGAAGCCGTTGTTCAGCCCCAGCACCGTGGCCTGCGTGTCGGGCACCTTCACCAGCGCGCCGCCGCACTCGGGCACGCAGCGCACGACGTAGTAGAGCAGGGGGCTGCCGCCATCCGCGGGCGGCACGCTCCACGTCACCAGCGCGGAGGCGTCTGCGGCCTGCGCGACGACCTGCTTCGGTGCCTCTGGAGGCGTGAGCGGCGGGGGCTTCGCGTCCGGCCCGCCGCCGAAGTCGCAACCGCTCAACATCACCGCGAGGGCCAGGCCCACCCACCCACGCACTGGCATTGCCCGATGGCTTTTCATCCCTGCACTCCTGGAAGGACGCGGGATGTTATGCGGTCAACCCCACACTCGGAGTCAAGGGCAGTTGGAAAAGTGTGGCAATTTTGTATGAACTGGAATTCGTGTATTAAACTGACTAATCTCATTCCGTCAGGGAATCACAAAATCTCAGCGGATGGGAAACCGGCCCCCTGAGAACGGCTGGTGCGGGAGCTGCCGGCGGGCGAGCGCCGGAGCACGGCCACCGCGCTTTGGGTGGAGGGGCCGAGATGACGGGGTAGCGTCCGCGTGATGCGTCTCGCCATTCAAGAGGCGCGGTGCGGCATCGTTTGTTGAGGGTGGGGGCACCTGTGTTCTTGAGCCGAAGGGCGCGGGGCTCGGGTAGGGTGCGCGCATGTCAGGCCCGTTTATCGACGACGCGCGGATTGCCGAGGCGCGCAAGCTGGCGGACGAGATCGTCAATCCGATCTTCGACCTCATCCAACGCAACACCACTGTCTCCAATGAGCGCACCGTGTTGCGCTTCTTTGGAATCTCCGGCGCGGGTGCCCGGGGCGTACCCCTGGCCAACCTCATGGTGGACAAGCTGAAGTCCGCCGGGGTGCTCAACCGGGGCGCCGCCTACTGGTACGGCCGCGCGCTGCAGCTGGGCGCCAGCAGCCCGCTGGACGCCGTGGAGCGCCTCACCGCGCTGCCCACGGACAAGATGGGCCCGCTGTCGCCGGAGCTGGAGGGCAACCTGCGCGACGCCGTGCGCGAGGAGGCCCGCGCGGCGATGACGGAGCTCAAGGCCCGCATCGCCCAGCGCAACGCCCTGCGCGAGCAGTTCCCCATGTCCCCCGCGCCGCACAAGTACGTCATCGTCGCCACCGGCAACATCTACGACGACGTGGACCAGGCCCGGGCGGCGGCGCAGGCGGGCGCGGACGTCATCGCGGTCATCCGCTCCACGGCGCAGTCGCTCCTGGACTACGTGCCCCACGGCGCGACGACGGAGGGCTACGGCGGCACCTACGCCACCCAGGAGAACTTCCGCGTGATGCGCGAGGCCCTGGACGACGAGAGCCGCAAGCTCAAGCGCTACATCCAGCTCACCAACTACTCCTCCGGCCTGTGCATGTCGGAGATCGCCTTCTGCGCGGCGTACGAGAAGCTGGACATGCTCCTCAACGACGCGATGTACGGCATCCTCTTCCGCGATATCAACATGCGGCGGACGTTCATCGACCAGTACTTCAGCCGCCGCATCTGCGCCCTGGCCGGCATCATCATCAACACCGGCGAGGACAACTACATCACCACCGCGGACGCCTACGACGCGGCCCACACCGTCATCGCCAGCCAGTTCATCAACGAGTGCTTCGCCAAGCGCGCGGGCCTCAAGGACTGGCAGCTGGGCATCGGGCACTCGTATGAGATCGACCCGTACCGCGAGGACACGCTCCTCCTGGAGCTGTCGCAGGCGATGCTGGTGCGCCGCTGCTTCCCGGACGCGCCGCTCAAGTACATGCCGCCCACGAAGCACAAGGAGACGGACATCTTCTTCAGCCACGCGTACGACGTGATGGCGGACCTGGTGGCCATCTGGACGCGGCAGGGCATTCAGCTGCTGGGCATGATGACGGAGGCCATGCACACGCCGCTGCTCGCGGACCGGTACGTGGCGCTCAAGTCCGCGTCGTACATCCACCGCGCGGCGCGGGGCATCGACGAGGAGTTCACCGTCCGCGAGGACGGGAAGATCGCCAACCGCGCGCGCGAGGTCTTCGCCAAGGCGGAGGAGCTGCTGCGCGAGTGCCACTCCGAGGGCATGGTGGCGGCCATCGGCAAGGGGCGCTTCGGCGACGTGAAGCGCGAGGAGACCGGCGGCAAGGGGCTGGATGGCGTGCTGGAGAAGGCCCCGGATTACTTCAATCCGTTCCTGGAAATGCTGGAGGCGACATGATCCTGAGTACCTTTCTGGCCGTGATGGTGGCCGCGGGCGGCAGCGCGGATGCGTTGAGCAGCGTGACGGTGAAGAACATCGCGCTGAAGGCCCCGGCGGCGTGGACGCGCTCCAACATGGACGGCACGGAGAAGTTCCTGGCGCCCTCCGGCGACGCGTACTTCCTGGTGGACGTGGGCACGGTGCAGACCGCGGGCATGAAGGCGGAGCTGTGCCGCACGAAGATCCTCGCGAGCATCGGCGGTGACAGCTGGACCATGCTGAAGGTGGGCGGCCAGCCGGCGGCCACGAAGACGGACACGGACGCGGCGCCGGACGGCAGCGGCAACGTGGACACGGTGACGTACGTGGGGTGCAACGGGAAGACGACGTGGTCGGTGGTCTTCTACATGGAGCAGGGCAAGAAGGACCGTTTCGCCGCGGTGGCCGAGCAGGTGGGCACCAGCGTGTCGTTCACGCCGCCCAAGAACAAGAAGGGGTAGTTCGATGGTGAAGCCGAGCAAGCAGATCATCCGCCCCTATGGCGACCGTCGCGACGACGGCATGGTGCAGCTGTCGTTCACGCTGCCGGTGCCGCTGTCGGAGAAGGCCAAGGAGGCCGCCGCCCAGTTCACCAAGAAGATGGGCTTCACGGACGTGAAGGTGGCGGCCGCCGAGCGGGCCGCGGACCAGTACACGTTCTTCGTCGTCTACGCCCGCTCCAACGTGACGCTGGACTACGCGGAGATCGACGTGCCGGAGGTGGTGGTGCGCAAGATGGGGTTCGACGACCTCAACGCGCTCATCAAGGAGAAGGTGCGCCGCCGCATCGTCGTCTTCGGCGCGTGCACGGGCACGGACACGCACACGGTGGGCATCGACGCCATCCTGAACATGAAGGGCTACGCGGGCGACTACGGCCTGGAGCGCTACCCCGGCTTCGAGGCGTTCAACCTGGGCAGCCAGGTGCCCAACGAGGACCTCATCAAGAAGGCCACCGCCAAGCACGCGGACGCCATCCTCGTCTCGCAGGTCGTCACGCAGCGCGACGTGCACAAGGACAACTCGCGCCAGTTCATCGACGCGGCGAAGGCGGCCGGCATCCACGGCAAGACGCTGCTCCTCTTGGGCGGGCCGCGCGTGGACCACAAGCTGGCCCTGGAGCTGGGCTTCGACGCGGGCTTCGGGCCGGGCACCAAGCCGTCCGACGTGGCGAACTACATCGTGCACGCGGTGATGAAGAAAGAGGGCGCGGAGTCCGCGGACTCCCACTACCAGGGGGAACCCACGTGAGCACTGGGACGAAGGCGGTACTGCGGCTGCGCATGGGCAGCCATGACGCGCACTACGGCGGCAACCTGGTGGACGGGGCGCGGATGCTCGGTCTGTTCGGGGACGTGGCCACGGAGCTGTGCATCCGCTCGGACGGGGACGAGGGGCTGTTTCGCGCCTACGACTCCGTGGAGTTCCTGGCCCCGGTGTACGCAGGCGACTTCATCGAGGCGGAGGGCGAGATCGTCAGCGAGGGCAACACGTCGCGGAAGATGCGCTTCGAGGCTCGCAAGGTCATCAAGCCCCGGCCGGACGTGAACGACTCGGCGGCGGACGTGCTGCCGGAGGCGGTGGTGGTGTGCCGCGCTTCGGGCACGTGCGTGGTGCCCAAGGACAAGCAGCGGGTGAAGCGATGAGCAGGCCCATGGTCATCACCGCCGCCCTGGTGGGCGCGGAGACGACGCGCGAGCAGACGCCGTACCTGCCCATCACCGCGGAGGAGATCGCCGAGGACGCGGCGAAGTGCCGCGAGGCCGGCGCGGCGATGGTGCACATCCACGTGCGCACGGCGGAGGGCAAGCCGTCGCAGGACGCGGAGCTGTTCCGCGCGGCCATCCGGGCCATCCGCAAGCGCACGGATATCCTCGTCCAGGTGTCCACGGGCGGCGCGGTGGGCATGGACGTGGACGAGCGGTGCGGCGGGCTGACGCTCACGGGCGCGGACAAGCCGGACATGGCCACGCTCACGACGGGCACGGTGAACTTCGGGGAAGAGGTGTTCTGGAATCCCCGGCCGCTGGTGCGCGACATCGCAAAGCGCATCAAGAGCATCGGCCTCAAGCCGGAGCTGGAGTGCTTCGACGTCGGGATGATCGACGAGGCGCGCTACCTGGCGAAGGAGGGGCTGGTGGAGCTGCCGGCGCACTTCGACTTCGTGCTGGGCGTGCCGGGCACGCTCCAGGCGCGGCCGGAGGTGCTGGACTTCATGATCGCCGCGCTGCCGGAGGGGAGCTCCTGGACGGTGGCGGGCGTGGGGCGCCAGCAGCTCCCGTTCGTGGACGAGGCCGCGAAGCGCGGCGGCAACGCGCGCGTGGGCCTGGAGGACAACATCTACCTGTCCAAGGGCGTGCTCGCGAAGGGCAGCTTCGAGCTGGTGGCGGAGGCCGCGAAGCGCGCCCGTGCCGCCGGCCGTGAGCTCGCGACCCCCGAGCAGGCCGGCAGCTGCTGCGCCTGGGCTGAGGCTCCAGGCGCTTGAAGGTGAGGCCCGGGCGCGGACGACGCCCCGGGCCTTCGTGTTTCGAGCGCGGTGAGGTCATCGCGCCGTAACGCGGGCGCTGTCAGGAGCGCGGTGCGCGTTTCGTCCCGCTGCCCGGCACGCAGCGCACCCGCGGACACCGCCCGCTCATCCGGCTGTCCACCCGGGACGGCTCGGGCATCATGCCGCGCATTCCTCCCGGCCTGACGGGAGCCCACGGGGAGTCGCGAAGCGATGGACACGGGACTGCAGGGCAAGGGTGTGCTGGTGACCGGCGGCGCGGGCGGCATCGGCTCCGCGCTGGTGCGCGCGTTCGCGGGCGAGGGCGCGAAGGTGGCGGTGCACTACCACCGCAGCCAGGAGAAGGCGGCGGCGCTCGCGCGCGAGGTGGGCGGCACGTCCGTGCGCGCGGAGCTCACGGTGGAGGCGGACGTGGACGCGCTGGTGCCGCAGGCGGTGAAGGACCTGGGCCGGCTGGACGTGCTGGTGTGCAACACCGGCGTCTATCCCTCGCCCGACGAGCCGCTGTGGACGATGTCGCTGGAGCGCTGGCGCCGCACGCTGGCGCAGAACCTGGACAGCGTGTTCCTGAGCTGCCGCGCGTTCCTGCGCCACGTGGAGACCACGGGCACGGGCACCATCGTCATCATCAGCTCCACGGCGGGCCTCTTCGGCGAGGCGGGCCACACGGACTACGCGGCGGCGAAGGGCGCGCTGGCGGCGGGCTTCGTGAAGAGCCTGAAGAACGAGCTGCACCGCATCGCGCCCATGGGCCGCGTCAACGTGGTGTGCCCGGGCTGGACGGAGGTGGACCGCAACCGCGCCAGATTGGTGGACCCGGAGTTCGTCGGCCGCGTCACGCGGACGATGCCGCTGCGCAAGGTGGGGCAGCCGGAGGACGTGGCGCGCGTCGTGGTGACGCTCGCGTCGGATCGCATCTCCGGCCACGTGACGGGCGAGGTCGTCACCGTGGCTGGAGGCATGGAAGGAAGGGTGCTGCATGAAGACTGAGCTGGACGTGCGGACGTACAACCGCGAGGCGTGGAACGGCGAGGTGGGCCGGGGCAACCCGTGGACGGTGCCGGTGTCCCCGGAGGTCATCGCCGCCGCGCGGCGGGGCGACTGGAGCGTGGTGCTCACCCCGACGAAGCCCGTGCCGCGCGCGTGGTTCGGGGACCTGCAGGGCAAGGACGTGCTGGGCCTGGCGAGCGCGGGCGGCCAGCAGTGCCCGGTGCTCGCGGCGGCGGGCGCGCGCGTCACCGTGTTCGACAACTCGCCCGCGCAGCTGGCGCAGGACCGGAAGGTGGCCGAGCGCGAGGGCCTGACGCTCCAGTACGTGGAGGGCGACATGCGGGACCTGTCCGCGTTCGCCGACGGGAGCTTCGACCTCATCTTCCACCCGTGCTCCAACTGCTTCGCGGAGGAGATAAGGCCCGTGTGGCGCGAGGCCTTCCGCGTGCTGCGTCCGGGCGGCGTGCTGCTGTCGGGCATCTGCAACCCGGTGCGCTACCTCTTCGACCCGGCCGAGGAGGAGAAGGGCGTGATGCGGCTGAAGTACACGATGCCGTACTCCGACTTCACCAGCCTCACCGCCGAGGAGCGCCGCCGCTACACCGACAAGGATGAGCCCATGGTCGTGGGCCACTCGCTGGAGGATCAGCTGGGCGGGCAGTTGGACGCGGGCTTCGTGCTCACGGGCCTGTTCGAGGACCGGTACGAGGCGAAGGACCTGCTCTCCACGTTCCTGTCCACCTTCATGGCCACCCGGGCGCTGAAGCCCGCCGCGCGGTTGTGACACAGAAGGGCGTTGCGCTCGGGAGCCGTGAAAGCCTACAGGGAGGGGGTCCGGGTCTACCCGGACATTCCCCCCTTCGTAGGAGCCGTCCATGAAGCTGTCGCTGCGTCTCTCCGCTGTGTTGCTGATGGGTGTGTCGGTGCTGGGCCTGGGCTGTGAGGGCGCGGGCACGCGGGATCCGCTGAACGCCATCGAGGCGGGCGCCCAGGTGGCGGTGGAGCCCGCGCTGGCGGAGGTGAAGCAGGGCGCGGTGGGCGACACGGTGCTGCGCTGCACGCAGCCGCAGGACGGCAGCTACCTGGAGGTGGTCCAGACGGCCACGGGCTACGAGGCGGCCACGGTGACGGAGGCCTACGACCCGTGGGACTGCCGCTGCACCTACGAGCAGCGCACGGTGCTGGGGCAGTACACGCGGTGCAACCGCTCCACGGTCGACCCGCGCATCCTGAATTGCTTCCGCATCGAGTCCAACGGCACGACGGGCAAGGTGGTGCTGTCCACCACGCGCGTGCAGCGCACGCAGATGGTCATCGGTGGCACGCAGACGGTGTCGTACACGGACCTGAGCATCGCGGCCATCAACCAGGACCCGGGCCACACGCCGCGCCAGGACTTCAACTACAGCATGGCGGACTGCCAGTAACCGGCGGCCTCCCGGAGGCGATTTAACCTTCGGCGGGCTCCGGGGTTCTTGAGTGTCAGAGCGCGACGGGAAGCAGGCTGCACGGCTGCTCCCGGAGCGTTTTGACCTGAACCCGGAGTCCACACACCATGTCGCTCAAGTCCATGCTTCGCGGTACCGCCGTCGCCACGCTGCTCCTCGCCGTGCCCGTGCTCGCCCAGACGGCCGCGCCGACCGACTCCGCCAACCAGGCCTGCCAGTGCGAGGGACACCGGGGCCGGCACGGCGGGGGCCACAAGTTCGGCCGCATGGAGCGGCGCCTGGACAAGCGGGTCGCCGAAGGGCGCCTGACGCAGGCCCAGGCGGACAGCTTCAAGGCGGAGGCCAGGCAGCTCCACGAGGAGATGAAGGCCGCGCGCGCCGCCGCCAACGGCCAGGTGGACGAGGCCCAGCGCGCGCAGTTCAAGGAGCGCCGCAAGGCCCTGAGGGAGAAGATCAAGGCCGCGCTGGCGCCCACGCAGCAGGGCGCCTGAGGTCCCGCCGTGAATGGGGGACGTGACGCGAGGGCCCCGGCCGGCACAGACTGACCGGGCCCTTTCGTCCGCAGGAGTCCCCATGCTTCGCAGCCTCCTCGTCGCCGTCATCGCCCTGACCGCTGGCTGCCGCACGCACTCCAGCGCGACGCAGGCCGCGGTGCCGCGGCAGGCTTCGGTGGACGCGCGGGACACGCCGGACGCGGCGGAGTCGCCGGTGGTGCTGGTGGCGGACGCGGAGCTCCAGCGCGTGCAGAAGCGCGCCCAATACATCGTCGAGTCGGAGCAGGGCGCCATCCGCGCCACGGACCTGCTGCTCGCGCGTCCGGACCTGGACCGCACGCGGATAACGGGTTCTTCACCGTGCCGCGCGGCAACGCCTGGTACGCCGTCTTCGGCCGCTTCGACACGCAGAACGCCTTCGTCCCCGCGTACGCGTACCGCGCGCCCATCGAGTTCTCCGGCGAGATGGAGGACTTCCCCGTCGAGTCCCTGCCCGAGGGCATGGACGCGCTGGCCCGCGCGGTGAGCACCGCCTGCGAGCGCGTCTTCCAGGTGCACGGCCGCAAGCAGCTCAACCCCGTCGTGGTGGAGGAGGACGGCGGCATCACCGTGTACGTGCTGCAGGGCTTCGACGACTCGAACCTGTACCTGCTGGGCGGTGACTTCCGCTTCAAGTTCAGCCAGGACGGCCGCCAGCAGCTCCAGGAGCTGCCCCTGCACCAGGGGCTCATCCCCGTGTCCGTCGCGCCGGACGCGGATGGAGAGGTGCCTCCCTTCTCCGCGCACGCGCACGTGCTCTTCCCGGGACCGCTGGAGACGGAGCTCGCGCTGGTGATGCTCTATCCCGCGCTGGGCGGCCTCTTCGTCGGCGCGGCGGACCAGGACTGCGTCTACGCGCTGTCGCCCGACGGCACCATCCGCGCGGTGCGCCTGAGCCGCGAGGAGATCCTCCGCGAGCTGCGGCCGGACGGCACCTTCGCGCCGCCCGAGGCCCTGAAGGCCGAACCGGAGCCCGGCGCGGACGTGGTGCTCTGAACAGCTTCCGCCGCCGCACTGTTGAGCTTCGATCAGGCCCTTCGCGTCCGCCCGGCACCGCTCGCGGGTGGGGTGCTTGAGTTCGCCGCCTCACGAGCAGGAGGACGCGGATGGCCTTGCAGAACGACTACCAGGACGTGCTGGACGTGGCGAAGAGCGTGGGCGCGAAGATCGAAACGCGCGAGGAGAACGGCAAGCTCGTCATCAAGGGCTCCGTCGACCATGCCTTCGACCGCGATCGCATGTGGGATCAGATCAAGGCGAAGCACCCGAAGTGGAACGACGAGCTCATGGTCATGCTCACCGTGACCCACGCCGAGCCCTACGGCCTGTACACCGTGAAGTCCGGCGACACGCTCAGCAAGCTGGCCAAGGACATCTACGGGGACATGAAGCTGTACCCGAAGATCTTCGAGGCCAACAAGGATCAGCTCAAGGACCCGGACCACATCAAGGTGGGCCAGGTCCTCAAGCTGCCGCCGAAGACCATCGCCAACAAGGCCTGAGCCCCGGCGCGGGACGGAGGCCCGTTCCGCCGGTGCATCAAGGGCAGTACGGGCACTCCACCGTGGCCTCGAGCTGATCGTAGACGAGGCAGTTCTGGTCCGCGGCGCTGTCGTTCTTCTGCTGGCAGCGGTAGTTCCACACGGACGCGCACTGGCTGTAGACCTGCGCGTCGCCAGTGGGGCCCTGGTACGTGGACGTGCACGTGCCGCCCGAGCTTCCACCCGACACGGTGCAGCTGTAGGGATCCGTGCCGCTGGTGCACTTGAGGCTGGAGCAGTTGGTGCCGCTGCCCATCCACTTGCCCGAACAGCTGGAGGCGCTGGTGCGCTGATCACACAGCACGCGGTTCAGGTTCGAATCGTAGTAGGCGCACGCGCCGCTGCCGTTGCCGCCACCACCACCGCCGCTGGAGCCTCCGGAGGGCGTGCCCCAGCTCCACTCGGGCGACCTCGGCTCGGAGTAGGTGTCCAGCGAGACGGTGCCGTCCGGAAAGCCCACGTCCTCGCACGAGTCGCCCTCGAAGTAGCCGCAGTAGTCCCAGCCATCGCACCAGAAGTCGCGGCACTCGTCGGCGGTGTCGTCGTTGCAGAAGTAGATGGACGAGCCATGGACGCAGGCGCCCTGTTCGGCGAAGCACCCGGACAGCATGAGGCCCATCGCGAGGGACAGGAGGAGGGCGGACGTGGCGCGGCGAGGAGATGGGTTCATACCGCCAGAGGGTAGCCGCAAGTCGCCGCTGGATTCAGCTGGGTCGGCGTCAACAAGGGCGCTTAGAGCCCGCGCAGGCGGGCGGCCCAGGCGAGGTAGGCGCCCCGCGGCTCCGCGAGCGGATCCCGGAAGAGGGCGCGGATGTCGGCGAGGTCCACCTGACCGGCGTCGAAGGCGCGGTAGAGGCTGTCCCCCAGCAGGTAGCCCAGCGCGTGGCTGACGCCGTGGAACAGGCGGTCGCGGCGCAGGGGGAGGAGCTTCACGGCCTCGTCGGGGGCCTCGGACTCCGTGGCCTTGTGGGCGAGGACGAAGGCGGCGGTCTGCCGCTCCAGGCCCCGGGCCTCGCCGAAGCGCCGGGCCCACTCCGTGACGCTGGGGCAGCCGCGGCGCGGGTTGATCAGCTTGGAGCCGAAGAAGCCCAGGGCCTCTTCCAGGCACCGCGCGTAGAAGGCCTCGGACGCGCCGCGCGGAGCGTCCATGGCATCGCCCACGGCGCAGTGGCGCACGAAGTGGGCGGCCTCCTCCGCGGCGTGGTTGAGGGACAGGGACGCCAGCCAGGCCGTGCGCGCGCGGGGGATGTAGCCGCTCTCGCGCGACAGGATGTGCTTGCGCAGCTGGGACAGCTCCGCCTGGGTGAAGCGGCCGCGCTGGCGGATGCGGTCGAGCACGTCGCCGTCCGCCACCGTCGTCACCTCCACCGAGTCCAGCTCCCGGCCCACGGACACGCCCGCGAGCCCGCCGATGAGCTCCGCCATGTCGCGGAAGCGCTCCGCGGCGCTGCGGTCCAGGAGGGGCGCGTCGTCGCCTTCGGCCTCCAGGTAGTCCAGGAAGCTCTGCTGGCAGAGGACGGGGGAGGCGTTCATCAGGCACAGCGCGCCGTCCGCCAGCTCCACGGCCTCCGCGCCACCCAGCCGGCCCTCGCGCGCGAGGCGCCACCAGAGGCCTTCGGCGTTCTGGTACACGACGAGCCCGCGGCGCGGATGCGCCTCACCCAGCGCGCGCTCCACCTGCGCGGGGAGGTGGCAGGGCGCGGCGTGGAACTGGCCCACCAGCACCATCACCAGCGGCACGTCCTCCGCGCGGGCCACGCGGGCGATGCGCTCAGCGGCGAAGGCGTCCCGCAGCGCGAGCGAGCGCTCTCCCTGGGCCCGCCGGTCGATGGCGGCCACCTGGAGCTTGTGGCGCTTCGCGAAGCCCAGCACGGCGCGGATGCCGGCGCCCGGACCGAAGCCCGGGGTGGGGCCGTGACCCAGCCGCGACAGGAGGGTGCGCTCGGGCAGGCGTCCGGCGAGGTACGCGTCGAGGGCCGCCTGGTGACGGCCTTCGACGCACTCGAGCGCCAGCACGACGCGGCGTCCGGAGGCGAGGGCGCGCTCGACGAGGTCCAGGTAGGTCTGCTGGGCGAGCGGCAGCGTGTGGTAGTCGCCGACGTAGACGAGGTCCGACGCCGCGATGCGCTGGTGCACGTGGGTCAGGGGGACCACGCGCTGGTAGGTGCTCGTGCGCCGGCGGTAGCGGGCCTCGTAGGCGCGGAAGGCTTCGGTGCGGCCTTCGACCACCCGGGCAATCTGGGCGCGTTGGCGGCGGAAGAGGGCGAGGTGAAGGGCAAGCGACGCGCGCATGGAGCGACAGGCACCGTCGCATGCGCTCGCGGGGGCGGCAAAAAATCAGCGGGGCGTGGCCGGGTGGCTTGCTTGACTCGAATGGCCCTGCAACGGACCATCGTCGTCAATCTTGCAGACCGTTCTTCGTCGCACGCTCATCCTCTGTGCCGTGATGTTCGTCGCGGCCCCCGTCCACGCGCAGGAGCCCGCGCTGTTGCACGCGCCGCCGCGGCGCGCGGAGCCCCGGCAGCCCCTCCAGCTGGATGCGACGCTGGTGGATGGCGGCAAGGTGCTGGAGCTCTTCGTCCGCTATCGCGGCCCGGGAGAGCCATACGTCCAGGTCCCGATGGAGCTGCAGTACGGGGACCTGTACCGCGCGATGATCCCCGCGGTGCACATGGTGCCACCCGGCGTGGAGTACTTCGTCGAGGCGGCGATGGCGGATGGATCGCGCACGCCGGTCTTCATGTCCGCGCTCCGGCCCGCGAGGGTGATGGTGGGAACCCAGGCCCCGGAGCCTCCGCCAGCGAGGGGACCGCCGGGCCGCAAGGGAGGCCGTGAGGAGCCGAAGCCCGAGCCTGGCATCGATGCCTTCACGCCGCCGTCAGGGGGAGGGGAGGACGATGACGCAGGCGCCGCCGCGGCTCCGCCCCCTGCGAGGACCGGGACCTCCGCTCCGTCCGTCCCCGGGACGCGCGTGGATGGCGCGGACCCGCGCGCTTCGGGCCGGACGGAGGCGACCGACCCGCGCGCTTCGCCCCGCGCCGACAGCGTGGAGCCGCGTTCTTCAAGCCGCGCGAACGCTGCCGACCCGCGCGCGGCAAGCCGCACGGAGGCCGCTGACTCGCGGCCGTCGGGGCGTCTGGACGGGACGGACGCTCGCGCATCGACCCACGCGGGGACCTCCGATTCACGAGCCGCGAGCACCGCCAATGGGACGGACTCGCGCTCGCCGAACCGGACCGATGCGCCCGGTTCACGCACTGCCTCCCGCGCGGACGACGCTCGCACTCCGACTCGCGCGAATGGCGCGGACTCGCGGGCTTCCCGCGCCGCCAGCTCCGACGACGCGATGGCCGCGCTCAACGCGGACGTTCCACCGGACTCGCGCGCGTCCTCTGCCTCCCGCACCGCCTTGGACGACGACCTGGCGCTCTACAGCGCGGAGGACGTGCTCGCGGTGACGACGCTCCAGGAGGAGGCCGTGCGCACCGTGCCGGCCATCGGCGCTTCCTTCAACCGCGCGCAGATGATCGCGCTGGGGGCCCGCACGGTGGCGGACGTGCTGGACGTGGTGCCCGGGGTGTCCGTCAGCCGCGATGTGCAGGGCTTCCACCGCACCGCCATCCGGGGCCTGCGCAATGACGCGGAGGTCCTCTTCCTCCTCGACGGCCACCGCCTCAACAACTTCTTCGACGGCAAGGCGCTCATGAACCTGCCGGTGGAGAACCTGGAGCGCATCGAGGTCATCCGCGGCCCCGGCTCCGCCATCTACGGCGCGGGCGCCTTCCAGGGCGTCGTCAACCTCGTCACCCACCGCGCCGACGGCGTGCGCGGCGCCGTCTCCACCGGCGGCGTTCCCCGCGACGACGGCCGGCTCGCGCTCGCCACGGACGGCCACCTGTCCGCCGCGCACTCCACCGGCGACCTGCGCCTGTTCGCGGACCTGGACCTGTGGAGCCAGGAAGGGGACTCGCTCATCGTCGACCACGACGCGCTCGACGACGAGGCCGTGGACCAGGGCCTGCGCGACGTGGACGAGCCCGCGGGCCGCACCCGCGACGGACGGTTCCTCGTGAACGCGGGCGGAGGCGTGTCCTACGGCCTGGACAGCGCCGGTCGCGTGGGCGTCACCGCGCGCTACCTCTCCGAGAAGCGCGACGCCCTCGTCGGCCTGTTCGACACCGTGGGCAATGACTCGGAGCTGTCCTGGAACGTGCTCCTCGCCGACCTCACCTGGGAGCGCCCCCTCTCCGACGGCGGGCAGGTGCGCGCCCGGCTGGGCTTCGATCAGCAGTCCACCGGCCGCCTCTTCCAGCTCACCCCCCACGACTTCCGCACCGGCGACGGCGTGGAGCGCCTGTTCCCGGACGGCCTCCAGGAGGAGACCCAGGTCACCGTGCGCACCGTGACGGCCTCCGTGGACGCGGACCTCGCGCTGGCCAGGGAGAACCACCTCACGCTGGGCTTCGTCGCCGAACAGCAGTCGCTGTCCCGCTACGACTACACCACGAACTACACGCTCGACGGCCGCCTGCGCCCCAGCCCCGCCGCCCCCGAAGGGCTCGTGGACCTCACGCAAGGAGCGGCCTCCCGCCGCCTCACCCTGGGCCTCTCCGCGCAGGACCAGTGGACCGTGCTCTCCGCGCTCACGCTCACCTTCGGCCTGCGCCTGGACGCCACCCAGCTGCCGGACGTGGACGCCGCGGGCTCGCTGGACGCCAGCAAGATGGTGGTGCGCGTGAACCCGCGCGTGGGCCTGGTCATCGCCGCGTCGGACGCGCTCGTGCTCAAGGCCCTGTACGGCCGCGCCTTCCGCGCCCCCACGCCCCAGGAGCTGGTCGAGCGCATCCCCGACACCGACTACAACCAGGGCCGCTTCGAGGGAAACCCGCTCCTCAAGCCCACCACCGTGGACACCTTCGAGCTGGGCGCGGACCTGGTCCAGGCCGCCGGCGACAGCCGCGTGCGCGTGCGCGCCAACGTCTTCCTCCAGAACTTCGCCTCGCCCATCACCCCGGTGGACACCAGCGGCAACATCGTCCCCCTGCGCAACCGCGAGCTGGGCGTGCGCGTGTACGGCGTGGAGGCGGAGGCGCGCCTGGAGGCGTCGAAGCGCGCCGCCGCGTGGGTCAACGCCAGCCTGTCGCGCGCGCAGGACCTGGAGCTGCCGGAGCAGTCCCGCCTGCTCACGGACGTGCCCCAGGCGCGCTTCAACGCGGGCGTGTCCATGCCGCTGGGGGACTGGGTGAACCTGGACGTGGTGGTGCGCTCCGGCGCCGAGCGCCGCAACAACAACCGCTCCACCCTGGAGCTCATCCGCCGCTACGAGATTCCCGCCTACAGCCTCATCACCGCGCAGCTGCGCACCGAGCCCATCTGGGAGCACTTCGAGGTGACGCTCTTCGCGCAGAACCTCTTCGACCACGACCTGCGCGACGACGTGCCCCGGCCGGACCGCGTCCCCGGCCTGCTGCCTCGCGAGGGCGTGTCCGGCTACCTCACCCTGAGGGCCTTCTACTGATGGACCGCCGCCACCTCACCGCCGCGCTCGCGGCCCTCGCGCTGTTGCCCGGGTGCCTCGCGTACAACGACTCCTGCACCCCGCTGGTGGACGACCCCGACGCCGTCGTGGGCTACCTGGGCGAGGAGGTCCAGCTGGGCTCGGCCTTCACCCGGCACGACAACAACGCGCTGGGGCAGCTGGCCGCGGACGCGTTCCTCCACGCGGAGGACGGCGCCGCGAAGCCCACGGAGCTGGGCATCATCAACGGCGGCTCGCTGCGCGACGAAGGCCTGTGCGTCACCCGCACGTCCCTGCGCGCGGGGCCGCTCACCGACGGCGTCCTGCACGAGGTCCTCCTCTTCGAGAACCTCGTCGTGACGGTGGACCTCACGGAGAAGCAGCTCGTGGACCTCTTCGAGCATTCCGTGGAGGCGCTGGCCCTGGAGGGGCAGGCCATCGTGTCGCCGTCCGGCGCGTTCCTCCACGTGTCCGACGGCACCACCCTGCGCGTGGACTGCGCGCGTCCGGCGGGCCAGCGCGTGACGGAGCTGCGCGTGAGGGGCCGCGCCGTGTCCATCCCCGCGCGCGACGACGCGTCCCTCCGCTACCGCGTGGCGATGTCCACGTTCCTGCTGGACGGAGGGGACGGCTACGGGAGCATCCTGGGCGACGCGGGACGGGACCCGGACCGCAACCCGGTGACGGCGCGCAAGCTGGGCGGCACGGACGCCAACATCGCTGCGGCGTACATGAAGAGCACCTACCCCAGCCCGGTCCAGGCGCTGAAGGAAGCCCCGCGCATCGTCTTCGACAACTGTGCCCGGCCCGCCCGGCCCGCCCCGCGCTGAACGTCGCGCGCGGTTTCGGACTGCGGGGGCCGGGGTGGACGGCGCCCTACGGCTTGGAGGGCTCGTCCGAGGAGGCCGGGGCGCTGGACGTCACCACCGCCGGAGCGGAGGTGGCCGTCTGCGCCGCGGCAGCCACCGGCCGTGGCGGCAGGGGGCCGAGCACGTCGTTGACCGAGGGCATCCGACGGATGTCGGCGCGCGCGACCTTCCACGCCTGCTGGACGATCCACGACAAGGAGCGATCCTGCCGGGTCGCCTCGCGCTGGATCTCTTCCAGCATGTCCTCGGGAAAATAGAGTGACTGCTTGCGGTGATCCGTGGTGGCCATGCCCTGCCTTAAGGCCTTTCTTCGCGCGGGTCCGTGCGCTCGTCGCCCGTGACGTCATTCACGGCAGGGAAAGACTTGATGCGGTCGCGGGCGATCTTCCAGGCCTGCTGCACCACCCATGAGAGGGAACGGTCCTGCCGGTTCGCCTCCTCCTGGATCTCCTTCAGCATCTCCTCGGGGAAGTACAGCGACTGCTTGCGCTTGTCGGTGCCTGCCATGCCTGGGTCTCCGGGGCGGATTCGAGGTGACGACCTGAACACACCGGAGCGGTTATCCGACAGACGCCCTGAAGGGTCAACGGTTTCGGAGCAGTCAGTCGTGCGCCCGGAGGCTGAACGCTCCGCTTCCGACATTGCGTCGACGCCGAAAAGAGAAACGCCCCGGCCTCCACGAGGGAGACCGGGGCGCTTCGGAAAGAGGGACCGCAGGGAGCGAATCTCCGAGCGGCCCCGTGGACCCAGAGGGGGAGGGGGGGACCCCTAGGTCCAACGTCATGAAGTCCAGAACGACCGACCAACAACCGTGAGGCGCCGTTCTATTTCCGCCCCGCGTCCATCCATTGTGGGAATCATGGAATGCATCCCCACGCCTTCCGTCCACCGCGACTCTGTAACCCGGCCACCCCTCCCTCCATTCCGAGCGCTGCGCCATGCCTCGCGCGTCTCCTGAACGTCCCTCGCTGACCGCCTCGCTCGCCCGCTCCTATGCCGAGCACGGCCTCGCCTCGCGCTCGGTGCTGCTCGCGGTCTCCGGGGGCGCGGACTCCACCGCGCTCCTCGTGGGAACGGCGCGCGTGCGCGACGCGCTGGCGCTGCGCGTGGAGGTGGCGACGGTGGACCATGGCCTCCGGCCCGAAGCCGCGGAGGAAGTCACCTCCGTCGTGGGCCTGGCCGCGCGCCTGGGCCTGACCTGCCACGTCCGGCGGCTCGCGCTTTCGCCCGGCGCGGGCGTGGAGGCCCGGGCCCGGGAGGCGCGCTACGCGACCCTGGAGGTCCTGCGGCAGGAGCGCGGGCTGGACGCCGTGGCCACCGGTCACACGCTCGACGACCAGGCGGAGACGCTGCTGATGCGCTTGTCCCGGGGGGCCGCGCTCCGGGGCGCGCGAGGCATCCACGCGCGCGCACCCGCGCTCGTCCGGCCGCTGCTTACGTGCTCGCGCGAGGACGTGCTCGCCTTCCTGGCCACCGAGGAGGTGGGGTTCGTGCGAGACCCGATGAACGCGGACCCCTCCTTCTTGCGCACGCGCATGCGCCTGGACGTGCTGCCCGCGCTGAACCGCGCGGCGGGCTTCAGCACCGTGG
>NZ_JBKGHJ010000849.1:0-2103 GCF_046520365.1 Corallococcus sp. 4LFB | reverse complement strand
GCAGCACCAGCGTGTTGACGAAGAAGCCAATGAGCCCTTCCAGCTCCGCCCGCGTCCGGCCCGCGATGGGCGAGCCCACGCTGAGGTCCTGCTGGCCGCTGTAGCGCGACAGCAACAGCTGCCATCCCGCCAGCAGCACCATGTACAGCGATGCCCCCTCGCGCTGCGCCAGCGCGCGCAGCCGCTGCGTCATCGAAGGAGACCACTGGAAGAAGTGCATCGCGCCCGCGTTGCCCCGCATCGCCGGACGCGGTCGGTCCGTGGGCAGGTCCAGTGCGGCGGGTGCGCCTTCGAGCCGGCCCTTCCAGAAGGCGACCTCGCGCTCGAGCGCGTCCCCCTGAAGCCAGCCGCGCTGCCAGGCCGCGTAATCCGCGTACTGCAAGGGCAGCTCCGGCAGGGACGACGGCTGCCCCCGCACGAACGCCGAATACAGCGCGCCCATCTCCCGCACGAGCACGCCCAATGACCAGCCATCCGAGATGGCGTGGTGCATCGTGAGCGCGAGCAGGTGGTCCTGCGCGTCCAGCGTCACCAGCTGCGCGCGGACCAGCGGCCCGCGCAGCAGGTCAAAGGGCCGCTGCCCCTGCGCCATCACGCGGCGGCGGGCCTCGTCCTCTCGCAGGCCCGCCTCCAGGCCTCGCAGGTCCTCCACCTCCAGCGGCATCGCCGACGGCGGATTCACGACCTGCACCGGGGTGCCTTCGTGCGCGGTGAACGTCGTGCGCAGCGCCTCGTGGCGGCGCACCAGCTCATCCAGCGCCCGCTGGAGCACCGCGACATCCAACCGCCCTCCAGCCGGACCGCCAGCGGACGTTGTAGAGCGGGCTGCCCGGCTCCAGCTGATCGATGAACCACAGCGCTGCTGCGCGAACGACAACGGCAGGGACTGCTCCCGCGAGACGGCACCAGCGGCGGGGCGGCGGAGCGCGTGGCGCGCTCCAGGCGCAGCGCCAGGGCCTCCAGGGTGGCGGACTCGAACAGCTCCCGCAGGGGCAGCTCCACGCCGAACACGGCCCGGATCCGCGAGGCCACCTGCGTTGCCAGCAGCGAGTGACCGCCCAGCTCGAAGAAGTGGTCCTTCACGCCCACCAGGGGCACGCGCAGCACCTGCGCCCAGATGTCCGCCAGCTTCGCCTCCGTCTCCGTGCGGGGCGCCTCGTGGACCTTCTCCGAGCGCGGGGCCTGCGGCTCCGGCAGCGCCTTGCGGTCCACCTTCCCATTGGCGTTGAGCGGCAACGCGTCCAGCACCACCACGATGGCGGGCACCATGTACTCCGGCAGCCGCTGCCGCAGGTGTCCCCGGAGCTCCGCCACGTCGAGCGTCCGCCCCGGCTTCGGCACCCCGTACCCCACCAACCGCTTGTCCCCGTCCAGACCGCGCACCACCACCGCGGCCTCCGCCACGTCGGGGTGCTGGATGAGGACCGCTTCGATTTCGCCCAGCTCGATGCGGAAGCCACGCACCTTCACCTGGAAGTCGGTGCGCCCCAGGAACTCCAGCGTGCCGTCCTCCTTCCACCGCGCCTTGTCGCCCGTGCGGTACAGCCGTGCGCCGGGCTGCGTGCTGAAGGCGTTCGGGACGAAGCGCTCCGCCGTGAGGTCCGCGCGGTTGAGGTAGCCCCACGCCAGGCCCTCGCCGCCCACGTACAGCTCACCGGGTACGCCCACGCCAGCGGCGGCGCCGTGCGTGTCCAGCACGTACGCCGTCGAGTTCCCGATCGGCTTGCCGATGGGCACCGCGGCGTCGAGCGCCGTCTGCCCCGTCATCGTGTACGTGGTGGAGAACGTCGTGTTCTCCGTCGGGCCGTAGCCGTTCACCAGCACCGCGCCTTCCGGCAGGTGCTTCAGGTGTTCACGCACGCGCGGGGCCGGCAACACGTCACCGCCCGCCAGCACCTGCGACACTCCGGCCAGCGCCTCCACCTGATGCAGCGCCATCTGCTCGTACAGCGCCGCCGTCAGCCACAGGGTGCTGATGCGCTCCTGCTTCAGCAGCGCGCCCAGCTCCTCCAGCGTCAGCGCGTGCGGCGGGGCCAGCACCAGCTTCGCCCCGTGCAGCAGCGCGCCCCACAGCTCCAGCGTCGAGGCGTCGAAGGCCACCGG
>NZ_JBKGHJ010000848.1:0-2147 GCF_046520365.1 Corallococcus sp. 4LFB | reverse complement strand
CCCCGCCCGCCTCCAAGCCGGAGGGGGCCAGCGCCCCGGCCGCGGCGTCGTGCTCGGCGAGCCGGCTGAGCCCCGTCCCCAAGCCCACCGCGAAGCCCCTGCCCCCGGCCGTGGCCTCCATGCGCGAGCGCATCATCAAGGCCGCGGTGGCGTGCGACTACGCGGGCCTCCAGAAGCTGGGCGACGAGAAGGGCAAGAGCGTGCGCTTCTCCTACGACCCCGACCAGGACATGGCCACCACCTGGCGCATCCAGGAGGAGTGGAAGGACAGCCCGCAGCCGGTGCTGGCGCGGCTGGTCCACGTGCTCAACCTCCCCTTCTACCAGGAGGGCAACCTCTACTGGTGGCCCACCGCCTTCCGCGACGGCGCCACCGACGCGGACTTCGCCCTGCTCAAGGGCATCTACCCGGACTCGATGATCACCGACATGCGCAAGCAGAAGAGCTACATCGGCATGCGCGTCGGCATCTCCGCGGACGGCGACTGGCAGGCCGCCATCCAGGGCGACTGAGCCTTCCGCCGCCGCCCGCGTCAGTCTCCGGTGACGAAGCGCGCGACGGCCTCCATGACCTCCTCGTCGCCCACCATCGCGACGTGGTCCGCCTTCGTCTCCAGCCGGTCCACGTGGAGCGGCGCCGGAGGCAGCGCGCGCGTCGTGAGCACGGAGCCGTCCCCGTCCGCGAGCACGGGGTCCTCGAACGTGGGCTTCCCGTCGATGACCCGGAAGGACTTGATCAACGGATGCCCCACGCCCACCACCGCCAGCGCGCGGAAGGGCGGGGGCGGTCCCCCGTGCTCGGACAGGGCCCGCGCCAGCCCCGAGCGCGCCTCCAGCATGCGCTCCAGCCACTGGCGATACGCGGGCAGCCCGCGCACGGCCGCGTCCTGGAACACGCCCCACCCGCCGTCCACCCACGCGTCCGGCCGGTACGCGTCGAACGCCACCGGCTGGCCGCTCGCGTCCACGAAGAAGTCGCTCTCCGCGGGCAGCAGCTGGAACGCGGACGCGAAGGTGAAGAGCGCCTCCGGGGACAGGAGCGCCCGGTTGCGCCCCACCTGCGTGCCCAGGGTGAAGTCGTCGAACATGCCCGGCGCGCCCCGGAACGGCGTGCCCAGGAACACCACGCGCTTCACGTGCCGCGCGCCCGCCCACGTGGGCTCGCCCGTGTCGTCGCCCGTGCCGTAGCGCAGGCAGTGCAGCGTGACGAGCCCGCCCATGCTGTGCGCCACCAGGTTCACCTTCACCCGGCCCCCTCGCGCCGCCGCCAGCTCGTCCAGCAGCGCGCACAGCCGCTTCGACGTCGCGCGGTTGTCCTGGCGCCAGTCGTAGTCGAAGACCACGAAGCCCGGCAGGCGCTCGCGCGCGAACTCCAGGAAGCCCTTGTAGATGTCGTAGCTCGCCACCCACGGCAGCACCGTGAAGCGCGTCATCGGCCCGTCCACCTCCAGCGCTCCGAAGGTCGGCGTCGCCCGCTGCCCGGGAAACGGCAGCGCCAGCGACCGCTCCCCGCGCGTCAGCAGGTCGCCCACGGACACCCACGCCCGCTCGTGCTCCGCGTCCGCCGTGGCCAGGAACGACCCCCGGTAGCCGTGGATGAAGACCGTCACCTCGTCGCCCGTGGGCGGAGGCAGCGCGACGCGGGAGGCCGTGCAGGCGCTCAGCAACATCAGGAACGGGATCGGGAGCAGACGCATGCGGCGCAACCTCTCCCCCGGCGCCCCTTCCACGCAAGCACCCGCCGCGGCGCGGGCGCTGACGCGTCAGCCCCTGATCCTGCTCCCCCTCCAGACGGACGGACGCCCCCACCAGCAGCCCCCTCTAGAGGACACCGGAAGTTCTTCCCGCAGCGACTTCGGGGAACCCGACTCTTCCCGCAAATGCACGGATTCACTCGGGCTTCCGTCAGGCCGCCCCCATGACAGGTCGCTCGCCCAAGAATAATATGGCGAGTGTGGATTTGACCCACCCCGCGCTTCTCCCGGGAGAGCGGCGCAGGGCGTCAATCCGGAATCAACAGCAGGCCTGAGTTCCCCGCGAACGTCACCGCCCCGGGTGACGCTCGCGTTGGCGTCCCCGAGCGCGGAGTCCATCGAGATGAGCAACGAGCTGTCGAAGCGGATCGCCAACCTCTCACCGGAGAAGCGC
>NZ_JBKGHJ010000847.1:0-2164 GCF_046520365.1 Corallococcus sp. 4LFB | reverse complement strand
CGCCGGCGCGGCGCAGGGGCGCGGGCACCGTGTCCGGATCATCCTCCGGCGGCGGCAGGCGCGTGCGCTCGTCGTCCTCCAGGTCCATCCGGTGCACGCCCGAGCGCGAACGCACGGGCGGCTCCGACACCGGCACCCCGCGGGACATGCTGCGCCGGGGCGCCGGGACGTCCTCCACGGACTGGCTGCGCAGGTCCGAGCGCGAGTTGGTGCGCGCGATCTGCGTGGCGTTCGGGTTGCTGGTGCCCGTGCCGCGCCGGACCGCCGGCTCCGACACGCTGGAGCGGCGCCGGGGCTGCGGCTCCACGCCGGTGAGCGACGGCGCGTCGTATTCGTTCGGGTCGTCCACCAGCGCGGGCGCCATGCCAGTCTGACGGCGGGGCGCGGCCCCCGTGCGGGTGTTGCCGCGCGAGCGCTCGCGCGACTGGGAGGGCGACTCGCCCGGAGGCGCGTCCCAGCTCATGTCCGGGGGCGGCCGGGGCGGCGCGGTGTTGGAGTCCTCGCCCACGGGCACGAACTGGCCCTGCTTGAGCTCCTCGTCCAGGCGATCCGCGAAGAGCGTCTTCATCAGCTCCGAGATCTGCCCGGAGGTGACCAGCCAGCGCTCGTTGACGAGCAGCTCCTCCAGCGCCGTCTGGAACTCGCGCGCGTTGTCGTAGCGGTCGTCCGCGCTCTTGGCCAGGGCGCGCATCACCACGTGGTCCATGTCCCGGGGCACGTCGGCCACCTCGGACGGGGACGGGATGGAGCACTCCATGGCCGCCTGCAGCGTGGCCAGCTCCGAGTCCTTCTTGAGCGGCCGGTGCCCGGTGAGCATCTCGTACAGCACCAGGCCGATGGCGAAGATGTCCGCGCGCCGGTCCAGGTGCTTGCCCGCGGCCTGCTCGGGCGCCA
Organism: Corallococcus sp. 4LFB; assembly: GCF_046520365.1. Classification (NCBI taxonomy): domain Bacteria; kingdom Pseudomonadati; phylum Myxococcota; class Myxococcia; order Myxococcales; family Myxococcaceae; genus Corallococcus; species Corallococcus sp. 4LFB. Next base: position 1,270 of record NZ_JBKGHJ010000847.1, on the reverse strand, counting down.
TGTACGCGAACTTGCCCTTGATGGCGCCGGACTTCGTCATGGACGCCTGATCCGCGGCCTTGGCGATGCCGAAGTCCACCAGCTTCACCGAACCATCGAAGCTGATCAGGATGTTCTGCGGGGAGATGTCCCGGTGCACCACGTTGAGCGGCTGGCCCCGGTCATCCGTGCGGCTGTGCGCGTAGTAGAGGCCCTCGCACGCGGACGCGACGATGCGGATGGCCAGCGGACGGGCGATCCACTGGTTCATCCCGCTGGCCTTGCGCATGACCCGGCCCAGGTCCTCGCCGTGGATGAACTCCATGGCGATGTAGTAGGTGCCGTTGGCCTCGCCGAACTCGTAGACCTGCGCGATGTTCGGGTGGTTGAAGCGCGCGGCGATCAGCGCCTCGTTCTTGAACATCTCCACGAACTCGCGGTCCTCCGCGAGGTGCGGGAGGATGCGCTTGACGACAAGCTCTTTCTGGAAGCCCTCGATTCCGGTCTGACGCGCAAGCCAGACCTCGGCCATGCCGCCCGTGGCGAGCTTCTTGAGGAGCTGGTATTTCCCGAATGCTTGAGGGTTCATCCCGGGGACTCCCCGGGGGGAGCGGGCTCAGTGGAAGGTGACAGGGCAGCGCATCTTAGGGGACAGAGGCCCATGAGGCAAAGGCGCAGGACCTCCTCGTTGGGGTGGGTCGTCATGACCTGCCTGCTGGCCCTGCATGCCGCCGCGGCCCCCGCACCGGATCAGATCAAGGTCGAGCGGCGCGGGGACCTGCTCTCCCTGTCCTGGCGGGACGCGGAGGACCAGCTCCAGGGCGTGCTCACCCCCGCCGTCCCCCGCCCCGGGGAGCCCCTCCGGCTGACGCTGTCGGTGGGAAACCTCCAGGGCCCGCCCTTCCAGGGCGCCGTCACGGTCGCGTTCTCCCGGCAGGGCGTGCCCGGCCAGGTGACGCGCACCCTGACGCGGGACGCCGTGGGCTGGAGCACGGAGTTCGTCCCCGACGAGGCCGGCGCGTGGGACGTGGACGTGCGCTTCCTCACCACCCGCCCCAAGGCGGCCCACGCGCGCTTCACCGTGAGCGAGCCTCCGGTGCCACCCTGGGTCTGGCGCGTCCTGCTGGCGCTGGCCGGGGGGCTGCTGCTGGTGCGGGTGCTGTACGCCGTCACGCGGCGCGGCGTGACGCCCGAGCATCCCATCCCTCCCCTCCCCCAGGTTGCGAACCCGGAAGCCACGCCCGTGGAGCCGGGGGCCGCGCCGCCGGTGGATCCGCCCGCGCAAGCCGCG
>NZ_JBKGHJ010000846.1:0-2171 GCF_046520365.1 Corallococcus sp. 4LFB | reverse complement strand
TTCGAGGCCAGCGGGCAGACGCAGCGGGAGTTCGCGCTGGCACGGGGCGTGCGGCTGAGCACGTTGCAGTCGTGGGTGTACCGGCATCGACGAGCCGCGCCGTCGCGAGCGGAAGCCGTGAGACTCCTGCCGGTGCAGGTGGCGAGCGCCCCCGAGGCGCCGGAGTCCGTGCTGGAGGTGGTGGCCGCGAGCGGGGCGCGGGTGCGCTTCGCCGTGGGGACTGACGTGGCGTACGTGGCCCGACTCGTCGCGGCCCTGGGACGGTGAGGGGGTGTTCGCGCTTCCCGCGTCGGTGCGCGTGGTGCTGGCCACGGAGCCGGTGGACATGCGCAAGTCGATTGATGGGCTCATGGCGCTGGTGCGCACTGCCTGGGGCGAGGACGTCTACTCGGGGCACCTCTTCGCCTTCGTCTCCAGGCGGGGCGACCGCATCAAGGTGCTGACGTGGAGCCGGGGCGGCTTCGTGCTGCTGTACAAGCGGCTGGAAACGGGCCGCTTCCGGCTGCCTCGGGTGGAGGCGGACGCGCAGGCGGTGACGCTGGACGCCACGCAGCTGGCGATGCTGCTGGACGGCATCGACGTGGCCGAGGTGAAGCGCCAGCCTGCCTGGGCGCCCCCGGGGCGTACAGGCAGCTGAGCACGTCACGTCGTGAATGCCCTACCCGGCGCGTCGTTGAGAGCGGGTGCCCCGAGTCCTCCCCCTCGACCATTTCTGCCCCTGGCGTGAGGAGGCCGAGGAGCTGCGCGAGCGGATGACGTCGCTGGAGTCGAAGATGGCCGCCCTGGAGCGGCGCGTCTTCGGCAAGAAGACGGAGAAGATTCCGCCTGTCGCCCAGGAGCTGAGAAGCGAGTCACCCAACCCCGAGGAAGGGACGGCGCGGACCGAGGCCGCCCTGGCCAGGCGCAGGCAGCGTGCGGCCCAGAAGGCCGCGGAGGCTCCGACGCGCGAGATTCGCCACGCGGTGCCCGCCGAGGCGCGCCACTGCCCGGCGTGCGGCAGCGAGGACTTGAAGCCCCTGGGCACGGGCCGCACCTCGGGGGTGTACGAGTACGTGCCGGCCCGCTTCGAGCGCCAGGTACACGTGCAGGAAGTCCTCGCGTGCGCGTGCGGCCAGGGCGTGGTGACGGCCCCCGCGCCCGCGAGGGTGGTGGACCGAGGCGAGTACGGCCCGGGCTTCCTCGCGCACGTGGTGACGTCCAAATGCGCCGATGCCATGCCCCTGCACCGGCTGGCCCAACGCGTGGAGCGGGGCGGCGTGCCCATGAGCCGCAGCACCTTGACGGACCTCTTCCACCTGGCCGCCTCCGTCCTGCTGCCGCTCTCAACGCACCTCTTGCAAGTCATTGCCGCCGCCGAGGTGGTGTGGGCCGACGAGACGCCGGTGCGCGTGCTGGACGTGAAGAAGACGCGCCAAGGCTACCTCTGGACCTTCCTCACCCAGACGCCGCGGCGAGTGGCTCTTGGGCTACCGCTTCAGCCTGGGCCGGGCGGGCACGACGCCCAAGGAAGTCCTGGGCGGCACCCGAGGCGCCCTCGTGGTGGATGCGTACACGGGCTACAACGCGGTGACGCTGCCCGAAGGCCGCGTGCGCGTCGGCTGCTGGGCGCACGTGCGCCGGCGCTTCTTCGAGGCGCTGCCTACCGCGCCCGAGGCTCGCGAGGCGCTGGACTTCATCCTCGTCCTCTACCGGGTGGAGGCCGAGGCACGAAAGGCGGGCGTCGTGCGCACCGACGCGCACCGCGAGCTGCGCCAGAAGAAGAGTGCCCCGGTCCTCGCCGCGCTGGGCACCTGGCTGGAGGAACAGACTCCGCGCCACCTGCCCAAGGGGCCACTGGGGCAGGCCCTCTCCTACGCCCGAAAACAGTGGGACGCCCTCACCCGATTCGTCTCTGACGAGCGCCTGCCCTTGGACAACAACCGCAGCGAGGGCGCGCTGAGAAAAGCCGCCCTGGGCAGGAAGAACTTTCTCTTCGTCGGCCACCAAGCCGCGGGGGAGAACCTCGCCGGCCTCTACGCCCTCGTCGCCACCTGTGAGGCCAACGGCGTCAATCCCGAGGCCTACCTCGCCGACGTGCTGCTGCGCGTCCAGACGCACCCGAACGCGCGCATCGGCGAGCTGCTGCCGCACGAGTGGAAGCGTCTGCGCGCAGCCGACGCGTCCTGAAGCAT
>NZ_JBKGHJ010000845.1:0-2185 GCF_046520365.1 Corallococcus sp. 4LFB | reverse complement strand
CGCATCCGCCGCCACGGCCTTCTCGAAGGCGGCCAGCGCTCCGGCCGCGTCGTTCATCCGGCCCAGCTTGAGCGTGCCCACGCGCAGCCACAGGTCCACCTGCGCCGTGCGGTCGCGCGCCTCGCCCGCCATCGCCTCCAGCTGCGCGATCGCCGGTCCGTAGTCGCCCGCGCGCCCCGCCATCCGCTCGATGAGCGTGAGCGCCTCCGGCATGCCCGGCCACAACAGGAAGCAGCGGTCCAACGCCTCCTTCACCTTGGCGGCGGAGCCCGGGTCGTACCAGGCGAACAGCTTCGCCACGAGCAGCGACAGGCGCGCGGCGCTCTTGCGGTCGCGCTCCTCCAGCGACATGCCGCGCAGCATGCGCACCTTGTCGCGCCACACCTGCTCGAAGCGCTGCATCGCGCGGGCGGCCTTGTCCGCGCGCGCGTTCTGCGGATCCAGCTCCCGCGCCACGTCCAGCACCTGCTGCGCCAGCGCGTGCTCGGTGGGGTCGTCCACCAGCCGCTCCGCGAGCGCGGCGTACTCCTCCGCCATGCCCGCGTCGCCCAGCGCGGCGCGCTCGCGCTGGAGCGCCTCGAACGCCGGCTGGAAGCGCTCCTCGGACAGGAGCAGCTGGCGCACGCGCCGGAACGTCGCGCGGTCCGGCTTCACCCGCGCCGCGCGCTGCAGGCACAGCACCGCGCGGTCGCGCCGGAAGAGCTTCTGCTCGTAGAGGTCCGCGGCCTTCAGGTAGTGGGCCGCGCTCTCCTCGCCCTGCGTCGCGGCGCCCAGCCGCTCCAGCACGTCCACCAGCGACGACGCGTCCTGGCGGATCTCATGCAGTCGCTTGAGACCGCGCAGCGCGGGCATCGGGTCCTTCGCGACCAGCAGCGCGCGCTTGAGCAGGTCCTCCGCGCGCGGCGCGTTGCGCTGACGCTCGTGGGCCAACTCCGCCGCGCGGCACAGCAGGCGCGCCGCCTCCTCCGTGGGAACGTCCCGCGAACGCCCCTCGTACAGGCGGATCAGCTCCTCGACACGGCCCGTCTTCTCCAGGGCCGCTTCGGTTTCGACGAAGGAGCGGTCGTCGGTCACACGCAGCGTGGGACGCGCAGGGGCGGAAGGCTGTTCCATGATGCTCGTTGGCCAAAGGGGGAATGAAGCGAGGGCGCCAGCGGCCGGAGTGTACCGGCCACGGGCGCCCCCGGGCAATCATGCAAAACCTGTCAACCGGCGGGAATTATTGGCTTTCTTGCTCGCCAGCCGAGGAAGCATTTTCCGTCGACGATGCCGCGGAGTCCGCGTCGTCGCCGGCGTCCGGCGTGCTGCCGGCAGGAGGCGTGGCGGGGGTCTCCGGGAGGGCCTTCGCACGCTCCACCCCCGCGCTGTCGTTGAGCTGCGTGTACAGGGCGATGGCCTTGTCACGCTGCTGCAGCTCCTCCGCGAGCTGCGCGGCGCGGGGCAGGTGCTCCCCACCGAGCTTCTCGTAAAGGGGCAGCGCCTTGTCCTTGCGGCCCGCCTGCGTCCACGTCTCCGCGGCGGCGGCCGTGTCACCCAGCAGCTCCAGCCACCGGGCGCGGCCGGCGGGCTTCTGCTCCTGTTCGGCGCGGGCCAGCTCGCGCTGCGCGAGCTCCTTGGCCTCGTCCTCCAGGGTGAGCCGCTGCATGAAGTGGAACGCCTTCGGAGGAGGCAGGGGGCTCAGCACCTCCACCGCCTCGCGCCGCTGGCCCACGGCCACCAGCAGGGTGGCCGCGCCCAGCCGGTCGCCACGCTCCACCAGGGCCTTCACCTCCATGCCCCGGATGCGGTTGGCGCTGGCCAGGTCCCGGGCGCGCTCGTACGCCTTGCGCGCCAGGGTCAGCTTGTTCGCGCGCTCGTACGCGAGGGCCGCCTGGTCGAACTGCCGCGCGCGCTCGTACAGGCGGGCGACGTTCTCGAAGTCGGCCTTGGCGACGTAGTGCTCCATGAGCAGCTCGTACGCGCCGGCCTTCTCCAGCGTGGGGCCGATCTGCTCCGCGGGCAGCGTGCCCACCAGGCGGCGGGCCGCGTCGTTGTCCTGGCCGACAGCGCCGTGCGCAGCGCGCTCTTCAGGTCCCCGCCCGCCTCGAACAGGCGGGTGGCGTCCGTGAAGCTGTTGTTGCGCTCGTGCAGGCGCGCGGCGTCACGCGTGCGTCCCATGCCTTCCAGCTGGGTCGCCTGCTCCTTC
>NZ_JBKGHJ010000844.1:0-2193 GCF_046520365.1 Corallococcus sp. 4LFB | reverse complement strand
GCACTCCCGACGTTGCCTTGGCCACCGCATCCGTCGGCACCCTCGACGTTGCCTTGGCCACCGCATCCGTCGGCACTCCCGGCGGTGCCTTTGCCACCGGAGCCGGCGCGGGCGGCGCAGGTGGAGCCGCCACCACGGGAGGCGGGGGAGGGGACGCGACGACTTCGCCCAGCGGTTCACCCGCCTCCACCGCGCGCAGCGCCGAACGCACCGCCAACGCGAGGGCCTCCGCGCCCACGGACCATGTCAGCGTCTCCGGCGCGCCCTCCACCCGCGCACTCCGCAAGAACAGGTGACCCGTGCGCGGGGCCGCCACCGACACCCGCAGCTCCGCCCCGGCCCGCGTGAACCACAGCACCGCGCGAGCGTCCTGGCGCATGGCCATCCGCTCTGCCTCACGCCACGCCCCGCCGGGGCTCGCCTCCATGGACGCGCCCGCTTCCGCCTTCAGCACCACCGGCAGGTCGCTGCTCTGCCCCCGCACCCGCTCCAGCAGTGCGCGGTCCTCGGAGGACGCCACACGCGCGACCGCCCGCCATGGCCCGGCCGCCCCCGCGGAGCCGCCGAGCGCCAGCCACAAGGCCAGTCCCACCACGCGCTGCCACGCCACGACCTCCAACACGGACATGCCGTAAAACCTACCTTCCAGGGAATTCTTCTGGAAGCACCGCCACGTGTGGATCGCCTGTCACGCTCGGGAGGGGAGGGCGGAAGGGCGGAGGCCACCCGCGCCCATCCTCCCGGACAAGGAAGGTGGCCAGGCGCGGCGGCGGGAGATGTCTGTGTTTGAAGAAGGGGCGGGCGCGGGGCCGGAAGCGGTAGGGTCGCGCGCCATGAACCGCCTCCGGGAGCTGCGCTCGGTCCTGAACCTCACCGTCCTGGTGGCGGGGCTGGGCTACTTCGTCGACCTCTTCGACATCACGCTGTTCGGCGTGGTGCGCGTCGCGTCGCTGAAGGACCTGGGCCTCACGGACCCCTCGGACATCTTCCAGAAGGGGCTCTTCATCTACAACGCGCAGATGGCGGGGATGATGGTGGGCGGCCTCTTCTGGGGCCTGCTCGGGGACAAGCGGGGACGCCTGTCGGTGATGTTCGGCTCCATCCTGCTGTACTCGGCGGCGAACCTGCTGAACCCCTTCGTCTGGGACGTGAACAGCTACGCCGCCTGCCGCTTCCTCGGGGGCCTGGGGCTCGCGGGCGAGCTGGGCGCGGCCATCACCCTGGTCGCGGAGTCCCTGCCCAGGGAGAAGCGCGGCCTGGGCACCACCGTCGTCGCCACGCTGGGCATGCTGGGCGTCGTCGTCGCGGCGCTCGTCGCGCAGCACCTGCACTGGAAGACGGCCTACGTGACGGGCGGCGTGCTGGGCCTGACGCTCCTCTTCGCGCGCTTCAAGGTGTCCGAGTCCGTCCTCTTCACCCAGAAGGCCGGCCCGGTGAAGGGCAACGCGCTGCTGCTCCTCCAGGGGGGCCGCCTCCCCAGGTACCTGGGCTGCATCCTCGTGGGCGTGCCCATCTACTTCACCACCGGCATCCTCTTCGTCTTCGCCCCGGAGCTGACGGCGGGCCTCCACGTGCAGGGCACGGTGACGGCGGGCAACGCCATCCTCTTCGGCAGCGTGGGCCTGACGCTGGGGGACCTGTTGTCTGGCGTGCTGAGCCAGTGGCTCCAGAGCCGCAAGCGCGCCGTGGGCTTCAGCCTGTGCGCCTGGTTCGCGCTGGTGCTCGTGTACGGGCTCGTGCCGGGGCTCACCCCCACGCTCGTCTACGCGCTGACCTTCCTCATTGGCCTGAGCGTGGGCTACTGGGCGGTGCTCATCACCATGGCGGCCGAGCAGTTCGGCACCAACATCCGCGCCACCGTGGCGACGTCCGTGCCCAACTTCGTGCGCGGCTCCGCGGTGCTCGCGGCCACCGCCTTCGGCCAGCTCAAGGGGCCCCTGGGCGTGGCGCACGCGGCGCTCGCGGTGGGCGCGGTGTGCTTCCTCCTCGCGCTCGTGGCCCTGTCGCGGCTGGCGGAGACCTTCCACCGCGACCTGGACTACGTGGAGTCCGCGGCCCCGCGAGCGCGAACGCGGACGCGCGCACCGGCTGAAGGGCGCGGAGACGTCAGTCCGGCGGCGGCACCCGCAGCCGCCACGCCAGCACGCGGCCGTCAGCCCGAGCACGAAGACCCGCGGCCCGCGCACCACCGGC
>NZ_JBKGHJ010000843.1:0-2197 GCF_046520365.1 Corallococcus sp. 4LFB | reverse complement strand
CTTCCGCAAGGCCTCGATTGTCGCGGTGGCGATGACGGGCATGCTGCTGCTGCTGGTGGGCGCCCCCGAAGACGCGCGGGCGCAGGGCAGCGACGCCTCCGCCACGGAGGACACGTCCGGGGCGCCGGTGCGCCAGGTGCAGCCCAAGGAGGTGGCGCGCGAGGCGGGCGCGGAGGCGGAGCGGACGGCGCTGGGGCTGCGCCAGGGCTTCTTCAACACGCTCCCCAAGCTCACCGTGGCGCTGGTCACCCTGCTGCTCACCTGGATGCTGGCGCGGGCCTGCGGCCTGCTGCGCAGGGCGCTCGGGCGCTGGGAGAGAGCGGACGCCAGCGCGGCGCTGGTGAGCATTGGCGTGTGGCTGCTGGGCACCGGCATCGCGGTCAGCGTGCTGGCGGGCGACGTCCGCGCGATGCTCGGTTCGGTGGGCCTGGTGGGGCTGGCGCTCTCCTGGGCGCTGCAGACGCCCATCGAGAGCTTCACCGGCTGGCTGCTCAACTCCTTCCAGGCCTACTACCGGGTGGGCGACCGCATCCAGGTGGGCGAGGTGTTCGGCGACGTCTACGCCATCGACTTCCTGTCCACCACGGTGTGGGAGCTGGGCGGCCCGGAGCGGCCCGGGGCCGTGCAGGCGGAGCAGCCCTCGGGCCGGCTCATCACCTTCCCCAACAGCGAGGTGCTGACGGGCACCGTCATCAACCTCACCCGGGACTTCCCCTACGTCTGGGACGAGCTCCTCGTGCCCGTCGCCAACGAGTCGGACCTGCGCTACGCGCTGGACCTGCTGCGGCGGCTGGCGCTCGAGGTGGTGGGCGCGGACATGGCCGCCCCCGCCCGTCAGTACGAAGCCCTCCTGCTCAAGGCCCGGCTGGAGGGCGCGGTGGCGGACGTGCCCGAGGTCTACGTCTCGCTCGCCGAGTCGTGGACGAACATCTCCATCCGCTACCTCGTTCACGCGCGGCAGCGCCGCAAGTGGAAGAGCCTGCTGTCCGAGCGGGTCATGGTGGAGCTCAACCAGCCGGCCCACGCGGCCCACATCATCCCCGTGCTGCCGCGCCAGCAGGTGCAGCTGCTGGGGGCGGACGGGCGGCCCGCGGACGCGCCCACGCCGCGGCGGACCTGACGCGGGCCTGGGGCGGTGCGGGAGGGACGCGGCCCTTGCGCCAGCCCGTGGGCCAGCCAGGCCCTGGAGGTGCCGCGGGCCCCGCGAGTGACTAGCCTCAGCGGTGGGGCACCGGGAGCCCCCTCGGGGTGCCGCGCGAGCGGACGGGAGGCACACGGTGACGGGCTCACAGCCAACGCTCGCGGGGGTGGCGCGCTTTTGCGGTCGCGGCCTGCTCATCGCCGGCTTCGTGTACGTCGTCAGCCAGGTCGTCCAGGCGATGCCGCTCGTCTTCGTGTCGCTGTTCACCACGCTGCTGGTGACCAGCCTCCTCATGCCGGTGGCGGACCGGCTCGGCCGCTTCCTGCCGCGCACGGTGGCGGCGCTGGCCTCCCTGCTGCTGGCGGTGGGCGTCGTGGGAGGGCTGCTCGCCTTCATCATCCCGAGGACCGTTGCCCGCATCTCCGCCAACTCCGACACGCTGGCGCGGCGCCTGGAGAACCTGGCGCGCTCGCTCGCCGGGCTCCTCCCGGGCCCGCGGACCACGCTGAACGACCTCGGGGTGGAGGCCGAGGGGTGGGTGCGCCGGCACGCGCAGGAGCTGGCCCTGGGCGCGGCCAGCGGCTTGAGCTCGATTGCCGGGGTGCTCACCGGCTTGTTCCTGGTGCTGGCCCTCGTCTTCTTCTTCGTGAAGGACGGGCGCGGCATGGTGAGCGCGGCGCTCGCCCCGCTGTCACCCGAGCGGCGGCGGATGACTCGCGCCGCCCTGGAGGGCGCCTGGCGGACCCTGAGCGGCTGGGTGCGCGGGACGGTGCTGGTGGCGCTCATCGACGCGGTCGGCATCGGCGTGGGGCTGCTGCTCGTCCGCGTCCCGCTGGCCCTGCCGCTGGCCCTGCTGACCTTCCTGGGGGCCTTCGTCCCCATCATCGGGGCGCTGGTGGCGGGCGTGGTGGCGGTGGTGGTGGCCTGGGCCCTGGTCGGCATGAAGGCCGCCATCATCGTCCTGGCCATCGTGCTGGCCGTCCAGCAGTTGGAAGGCAACGTGCTGCAGCCCTTCATCATGGGCCGCGTCCTGCCGCTCCACCCGGCGGTGGTGCT
>NZ_JBKGHJ010000842.1:0-2203 GCF_046520365.1 Corallococcus sp. 4LFB | reverse complement strand
CTCCCCGCCCGGGGGCATGGGCCGGGGGGGTGGCGTTGACGGTGGCGGTGGGCCTGTCGCTGGGCGCCGCGTCGCGGGCGGAGGCCCAGGCGTCGGTGTCGCAGGCCATCGACGTGCAGCAGTACAAGCCGGGGCCGGGCGCGTATGACGTGCTCGGGCTCAACAGCGCCCGCGTCGCGCCGCACCTGACGTGGAACGTGGGCGCGTCGCTCAACTACGCGCACCAGCCGCTCAACTTCTTCGATCCGCGCGAGGAGACGTTCGTCTACCGCATCGTGCAGCAGCAGGTGTCCCTGGACCTGATGGGGGCGGTGTCCCTCTTCGACCGGCTGGAGGTGGGCCTGGTGCTGCCGCTGACGGTCACCGGCTCGCAGTCCGCGAGCGCCGTGTCCGAGCAGTTCGCCAACGGCGTGGGCACGGCGGGCCTGGGCGACCTGCGCGTGGTGCCCAAGCTGGCGCTCTTGTCGAAGGGCGCGCTGAACCTGGCGGTGCTCGCGCCCTTCACCCTGCCCACCGGCGGCGCGGACCACTTCCTGGGCGCGGACGGGCCCACCTTCCAGCCGCGCGTGGCCGGCGAGTGGGCCACGCCGTCGCTGCGGCTGCTCGCCAACGTGGGCGTCAACCTGCGCAAGGCGCAGGACCTGCGCAACCTGCACGTGGGCAACGAGCTCGCGTTCGGCGTGGGCGCGGAGGTGGCGCTCACGCAGGCGCTGTCCGCGCAGGGCACGCTCGTGGGCGCGGTGGGCCTGTCGGAGTCCGACAAGGAGGAGTTCCCCCTGGAGCTGCTGGGCGCGGTGAAGTACCGCTTCGCCCAGGGCTTCGCCGCGCACGTGGGCGCGGGGCCGGGCCTCACGCGCGGCTACGGCACGCCCGCCTTCCGCGTCCTCGCGGGGCTGGCCTACACGCCGGGCGGCGCCCCGGCCCCGGTGGCCGCCGCGCGTGCGCCCGCCTGCGCACAGGGCCCCGAGGACTTCGACGGCTTCCAGGACGACGACGGCTGCCTGGATCCGGATGACGACAACGACGGCATCCCCGACGTGAGCGACACCTGCCCCACCGAGCCGGAGACGGTGAACGGCGAGCGCGACGAGGACGGCTGCCCGGACACGGTCCCGGAGGCGAAGCCCGCCACGGACGAGCGCCGCGCCCCGGCCGCGCTCACCCTGCCGCCCGCCCCGGTGGACACGGACGGCGACGGCCTCCCCGACCCCGAGGACCGCTGCCCGACGGCGGCGGAGGACACGGACGGGTTCGAGGACGAGGACGGGTGCCCGGATCCGGACAACGACAAGGACGGCATCGCGGACGCGGCCGACGCGTGCCCGCTGGAGGCGGAGATCATCAACGGCGTGAAGGACGACGACGGGTGCCCGGACAAGGGCGAGTCGAAGGTGCGCCTGGAGGGCTCGCGCATCGTCATCCTGGACAAGGTGTATTTCGCCACGGGCAAGGACGTCATCCTGCCGAAGTCGTTCCCCCTGCTGTCACAGGTGGCCGCCGTCCTGCGCACCCACCCGGAGCTGGAGCGGGTGCGCGTGGAGGGCCACACCGACAGCCAGGGTGACGACGCGAAGAACCTGGACCTGTCGCAGCGCCGCGCGAACACCGTGCGCGACTGGCTGGTGAAGGCCGGCATCGCCGCGGAGCGCCTGGAGGCGGTGGGCTCCGGGGAGACGAAGCCGGTGGACACCAACGACACGGCGAAGGGCCGGGAGAACAACCGCCGCGTGGAGTTCAACATCGTGAAGACCGCCGGCCAGGCGGAAGGAGTGTCGCCGTGAGGAAGGCAGGCGCCCGCCTGATGCTGTCGCTGCTGCTGTCGGCCTTGCCCGTCACGGGGTTCGCGGCGGAGGCGGACGGCGCCTGCGGCGGGCTGACGTTCGACAACGGGCGGCTCACGACGGGCCGGCCCCTGGAGGCGAAGGGAGCCCGGACGGAGGCCTGCCTGCGCGAGGTGGCGGAGGCCGTGAAGGCGCGCCCCGCCATCCGGGGCCTCACCGTGGCCGCGAAGCTGCCGGACGCGGAGCGGCTGGACGGCCAGGGGCTGGCGGTGGCGAAGGCCGCGGCGGAGGTGCTGGTGAGCGCCGGCCTCCCCCGCACGCGGGTGTCCTTCGTGGCGCCCCCGGGCGACGCCAACACGCCGGGCCAGTTGCAGCTCGCGTACGTGGAGCGCCCCGGGCCGCTCGCGGTGGCGAGGCTGCGC
>NZ_JBKGHJ010000841.1:0-2206 GCF_046520365.1 Corallococcus sp. 4LFB | reverse complement strand
CCCGTGGCCGCGGCTCCCGTGGCCGACGGCGGCGCGCTGCCGCCCCGGAGCTTCGTGCTCGTGGCCGCCGCGCTCGTGGGCTTCGCGTTCCTGCTGATGGAGCTGGTCTGGTACCGGATGCTCGGGCCCATCCTGGGCGGCACCACCTTCACGTTCGGCATCATCCTCGCGATGGCGCTGCTGGGCATCGGGCTGGGCGGCACCGCGTACACCCTCTTCTTCCGCCACCGCCCCGCCACGCTCCAGGCCTTCGCGCTCACCTGCGCCGCCGAGGCCGTGCTGATGGCGGTCCCCTTCGCGTTGGGCGACTGGCTGGCCATCCTCGCCGCGCTGCTGCGTCCCATGGGGGGCCTGGGCCTGTGGGGCATGGCGCTGGGGTGGACGTTCATCACCTCCGTCGTGGTGCTGCCCGCCGCGTTCGTGTCCGGCGTGCAGTTCCCGCTGCTGCTGGCGCTCATCGGGCGGGGCCGGCAGGACGCGGGCCGGCAGGTGGGGCAGATGTACGCGTGGAACACGGGAGGCTCCATCGTGGGGTCGCTCGCGGGCGGCTTCGGGGTGATTCCGCTGCTCACCGCGCCGGTGACGTGGCAGGCCGCGGCGGGGCTGCTCGCCGCGCTGGGCCTGGGCGCCGCGGTGCTCTCCTTCCAGCGGGAGCGTCACGCGGAGCGCTGGTGGTGCCGGTGCTGGCCACCGGGCTCGCCGTGCTGCTGCTCACCGCACAGGGCCCCACCGCCGCGTGGCGGCACTCGGGCGTGGGCGCGGGCCGCTCGGGACTGCGGGAACCCGACCGCCAGCAGATCGACCGGTTCCTGGCCGCCGCGCGCGCCGAGGTCACCTGGGAGCACGAGGGCGTGGAGAGCAGCGTCGCGCTCGCGGAGAGCAACGGCCTCAACTTCGTCGTCAACGGCAAGGTGGACGGCAACGCCATCAGCGACGGGTCCACCCAGATCATGTCGGGCCTCATCGGCGCGATGCTGCACCCGGATCCCCGCACGTCGCTCGTCATCGGCCTGGGCACGGGCAGCACCGCGGGCTGGCTGGGCCAGGTGCGGGGCATGGAGCGCGTGGACGTCGTGGAGATTGAACCCGCCATCCTGGAGGTGGCGCGCCGCTGCCACGCGGTGAACGCGAACGTGATGGACAACCCGAAGGTGCACACCTCCATCGGGGACGCGCGCGAGGTGCTGCTCACCACCCCCCAGCGCTACGACATCATCTTCTCCGAGCCCTCCAACCCGTACCGCGCCGGCATCTCCAGCCTCTTCACGCGCGAGTTCTACCAGGCCGCGAAGCAGCGGCTGGCCGAAGGGGGCCTGTTCCTGCAGTGGCTCCAGGCCTACGAGGTGGACGCCCTCACCATCCAGAGCGCCTATGCCACGCTGTCCTCGGAGTTCGCGGCCGTGGAGACCTGGTACACGCTCAGCGGGGACCTGGTGCTGGTCGCCTCCATGCAGCCTTTGACGCACGACCTGGCGAAGCTGCGCGCCCGCATCGCCGAGGAGCCCTACCGCACCGCCCTGCACGCGGTGTGGCGGACGGACGAGCTGGAGGGCGTGCTGGCCCACTTCGTGGGGAACTCGGGGCTGGCCAGGCTGGCGGCGGAGCGCGGCGCGGAGATGATCAACACGGACGACCTGTCCTCCATGGAGTTCGCCTTCGCGCGCAGCGTGGGCCGCACCACCCTCTTCTCCACGCTGGACCTGCGCCGCGTCGCGCGGCGGCTCGAGCTGGACCGGCTGGAGTTCACGAATGGAGCCCCGGACTGGAACCGCGTGGACGAGCTGCGGCTGTGGCTGGGGCCCGCCGTGCCGGGCCAGGTCTCCGAACAGGGCCGGCCCTACGAGGCCTTCGTCAACGCCGTGATGGCGGGCCAGGACGCCCAGGTGCTGTCCCTGTGGCAGGAGCTGAAGCGGCAGCCCCGGGGCCCCCAGGAGGAGTACTCGCTGGCCCGCGCCCTGGTGATGACCCAGCATCCGGCGGCGCTCGCGGCCGTGCGGGCGCTGCGGCCCCGCCGTCCCGCGGACGCGGACATGCTGGAGGCCCTGCTGATGGAGTCCCAGGGGCAGGATGCCCAGGCGGCCGCGCTGCTGGAGCGCGCGTTCACGGCCTTGCGCCAGGATCCCTGGGCGGTCATGCCCCTGACGGAAGCGGCGCTCGACGCGGCGCTCCGGGTGGGCCAGCGCTCACCGGAGCTGGCGCGGCGGCT
>NZ_JBKGHJ010000840.1:0-2215 GCF_046520365.1 Corallococcus sp. 4LFB | reverse complement strand
CCTCCACCGTCCAGTGCGCGCCAGCAGCGGCCACGTACTCGCGCATGTCCGCGTTGTCGTCCGCGAGCAGCACGCGCCCCGCTCCTCGTCGCCGAGCACCGCCGCGGTGATGGACTCCGGAGGGGCGCGGTCCTCGCCGGGCGCGGCGGGCAGGTCCGTCAGCCAGCCCAGGGCGTCGCGCACGTAGGAGTCCGCCCCGGCGGGCAGCGGACGCTGGCTCCGGGCGGACGACACGTGCTCCGGCGGCAGGTGCGCGAAGCCCGTGGGGATGCGCACGGTGAAGGTGGTGCCGCGGTCCAGCTCGCTCTGGACGGTGAGGGTGCCGCCGTGCAGCCGCACCAGCTCGTGCACCAGCGCCAGGCCGATGCCGGAGCCTTCGTGGGAGCGCGCGCGGGCGCCGTGCACGCGGTGGAAGCGCTCGAAGAGGCGCGGCAGCTCGTGGGCGGGAATGCCCGTGCCGGTGTCGGTGACGCGCAGCTCCAGGTGCCCGTCCCGCTGCGCCTGCGCCACGGTGATGGTGCCGCTGAAGGTGAACTTCAGCGCGTTGGAGATGAGGTTGAGGACGATCTTCTCCCACATCTCGTGGTCCACCCAGGCCGGCTCCGGCAGGGGCGGGCAGTCCACGTCGAGCACCAGCCCCGCGCGCTCGATGGCGGAGCGGAAGGCGCTGGCGAGCCCGGCGGTGAGCGCGGCCAGGTCGGTGGGCTCGTAGGTGGCGCGCACGCGCCCGGCCTCGATGCGCGCGAAGTCCAGCAGCGTGTTGACCAGCTTGCGCAGCCGCACGCCGTTGCGGTGCACCGTCTCCAGCGCGTCACCCTGGAGCGTGCGCTCGGGGCTGGCGAGCGCGTCCTCGGTGGGGCCCAGCAGGAGCGTGAGCGGCGTGCGCAGCTCGTGGCTGATGTTGCTGAAGAAGGCCGTCTTCGCGCGGTCCAGCGTCGCCAGCTCCTCCGCGCGCTGCCGCTCCTCCTGATAGGCGCGCGCGTTGGCGAGCGCGGCGGCGACCTGTTCGGCGGTGCCCTGGAAGAAGGCGTGGTAGGGCGCGTCGAGCCGCCGCCGGGGGCTGACGCCGCCCACGAGGAAGCCATACGGCCGCGCCTGTCCCGGCCGCGTCAGGGCCCGCACCACGGCCAGCGAGGGCGGCGTGTTCCAGCGGCCTCCGGGCAGGTTGCGGAGCCGCTGGCCCAGGTCCTTCACCACGACGGCGTCGCCCGTCCGGGCGGCCTCGGCGAAGGGCCAGTCCGTGCCGGCCCCGGCGGAGAGGGACTGCTGCGCGGGCAGCGTGGCCAGGACGGCGTCGGGCAACCGGCTGCGCCCGCCAGGCGCGCGGTGTCGCCGTTCGCGTCCAGCAGGTAGAGCAGGCAGAACGGCAGGTCCAGGTCGTTGTCCGCGAGCACGTTCAGGCTGGTGTGGCACGCCTGCTCCGGGGACTTCGCGTCGGCGGAGCGGGCCGCCAGGTCGCGCAGCATGCGCAGCTGCCGGCCGTGCTGCACCTCCTGCGTCGTCTCGCGCACGGTGACGAGCACGCCGCCCACGCCGCCCTCTTCGTCGGGGATGGGGCTGTACGAGAACGTGTGGAACGTCTCCTCGAGGAACCCCCGGCTGTTGATGAACAGCTCCAGGTTCTCGCTCCAGGTGGCGGGGCCGCCGTTCAGCACGCCCCGGGCCATGGGGCCGACGACGTCCCAGATCTCCTGCCACACCTGTTCGCCCGGAGCCCCCAGGGAGCCGGGATGCTTCAGGCCGAGCACCGGGCGGTACGCGTCGTTGTAGAGCTGGATCATCTCCGGGCCCCACCACATGAGCATGGGGAAGCGGTTGTGGAGCACGACGCCCGCCATCGTCTTCAGGCTGACGGGCCAGTCGCGGGACGGGCCCAGCGGCGTGCGGGACCAGTCCAGCGAGCGCACCAGCTCGCCCATCTCACCGCCCCCCGCGAAGTGCCGCTCCTCGGAAGGGGAGATGAAGGGGGACAGGGGCTGGGGCATGCGGAGCTCTGGGGGCGGCACGAGGTGGACGAGGCCCTGGCTTCTATTGGCGCGCCCGCGGCCGTGCAATCAACGCGGTTGAGCGCAGCCGCGCGGCACCTGCCATCCAACAAGCGCTCCGCTCCCAGGAGGGCATCCAGCAGAGCAGGCGGACGGCCGCCTCAGGGCGGCGAGGGCGCCACGACGCGAGCCGCCCCCGCGTCCGGCGTGAGCGGCCGCGGCGGTGACCG
>NZ_JBKGHJ010000083.1:0-21879 GCF_046520365.1 Corallococcus sp. 4LFB | reverse complement strand
GCTGGCGCCTGCGGGCAGCGCTCCGAAGCGCCCGCCCCCGTCGCGCCCACGGTGGTGTCGCTGGGGCCCGAGAACGTGGTGCGCGTGGAGCCCGTGCGGCTGGAGAGCGGCCCCGTCATCTCCGGGTCGCTCCAGGCGCGACGGGTGGCCAGCGTCCGCGCGGAGGTGGGCGGCAGCATCCTGGACGTGAAGGCGGACCAGGGGCAGGCCGTGAAGGAGGGGGACCTGCTGGCGCGCGTGGACGAGGGCACCCTGCGCGAGCAGGTGCAGGCGGCCAGCTCCACCCTGCGCGTGGCGCGCAATGCCCTGCGAGTGGCGAAGGCGGATGAGCAGCGCAATCAAACCCTCGTCAAGCAGGGCGTCATCACCCGCCGCGACTTCGAGCGCACGCAGCTGGCCCGGACGCAGGCGGAGGGCCAGCTGGCGGATGCGCAGGCCCGGCTGAAGCTGGCGCAGGACCAGCTGGGGCGCACGAAGGTGACCGCCCCCTTCACCGGCGTGGTGAGCGAGCGGCAGGTGCACACGGGCGACATCGTCCAGCCGGGCGCGCCCCTCTTCACGGTGGTGGACCCCGCCACGCTGCGGCTGGAGGCCTCCGTGCCCGCGGCGCAGCTCTCCCAGGTGAAGGTGGGCACGCCGGTGGACTTCCGCGTCAACGGCTACGCGCAGCAGGCCTTCAAGGGCGAGGTGGAGCGCATCAACCCGGCGGTGGACCCGGCCACGGGGCAGGTGCGCATCTACGTGAGCATCCCCAACAGCGAACAGATGCTGCTGTCCGGCCTGTTCGCGCAGGGGCGCGTGGCGTCCCAGGCGAAGGACGCGCTGGCCGTGCCGGTGGACGCGCTGGACACGCGCCAGGACCCGCCCACCGTGCAGCGCATCTCCAACGGCAAGGTGGAGCAGGTGGCGGTGACGCTGGGCCTGCGGGACGACGTGGCGCAGACCGTGGAGGTGCGCTCGGGGTTGAAGGCCGGGGACGTGGTGCTGCTGGGCTCCGCGCGCGACCTGACGAACGGCACGCCGGTGAAGCTCACCGCCGCGCCGGAAGGGCTGAAGAAGCAGCGCCCCGCCGCTCCACCGGAGGCCCAGCAGGGCGTGGGCGGCGCGGGCAACGCGTCCGGCGGCAGCGGGACCACCCAGGCTCCGGCGGCGGCTGGGACTCCCACGCCTCCCGCCCAGGCGCCCGCGAAGTAGCGCCGGGCGTCTCCACTTCTTGAAGACGCACCGCAGGAGTCGTCCGTGTTCATCTCCGACTTCGCCATCAAGCGCCCCATCATCACCATCACGGCGATGGTGGCGCTCGTCGTGTTCGGCATCGTCGCGCTCTTCAACCTGGAGACGGACGAGTTCCCGGACATTCAGCAGCCGGTCATCAACGTCACCATCGCGTACCCAGGCGCCTCACCGGAGACGGTGGAGCGCGAAATCGTGGAGCCCATCGAGGACGCCATCTTCTCCATCTCCGGCGTGGACGGGAAGAAGACGACGTCCAGCTCCACGGACAGCCTGGCGAACTTCACGGTCTTCTTCGACTTCGAGAAGGACATCCAGGAGGCGTCCCAGGACATCCGCGACGCCATCTCCAGCAAGCGCGCGGACCTGCCGCAGGAGATGGAGGAGCCCATCCTCACGCGCTTCGACCCGGCGGACCAGCCCATCGTGTCACTGGTGCTGACGTCGAAGGCGCTGGACGTGCCCGCGCTGACGCTCATCGCGGACCCCATGGTGGTGGGGGATTTGCGCTCGGTGCCCGGCGTGGCGCAGGCCACGGTGGTGGGCGGCGTGGACCGGGAGATGACGGTGCAGGTGCGGCCCGCGGCGCTCCAGGCGGCGGGCCTGTCGGTGGCGCAGGTGGTGGCGGCGCTCCAGGCGCAGAACCTGGCGGCGCCGGTGGGCCGGCTCAACACGGAGCTGCAGGAGCGCACCATCCGGCTCAAGGGCCGCCTGGAGACGCCGGAGGACTTCGCGCGGGTGCCCATCGCGGAGCGGGGCGGACGCACGCTGCGGCTGGGCGAGGTGGCGGACGTGTTCGCCGGCGCCGAGGAGCCGCGCACGCTGTCGCTCTACAACGGCGCGCAGGCGGTGGGCATCGAGGTCATCAAGGCCAAGGGCTACAGCACCACGGAGGTCGCGGACGGCGTGCGCGAGCGCGTGAAGATGCTCCAGCAGCGGCTGCCCGCCAACGCGAAGCTCGAAATCGTCCGCGACGCGGGCACGCGCGTGGAGAACTCCGTCGTCAACGTGCAGCAGGCGCTGATTGAAGGCGCGCTGCTCACGGTGCTGGTGGTGTTCCTGTTCCTCAACTCGTGGCGCTCCACGGTCATCACCGGCCTGGCGCTGCCCGTGTCCGTGCTGGCGTCGTTCGTGAGCGTGTGGGCGTTCGGCTTCACGCTCAACACGATGTCGCTCCTGGGCCTGACGCTGGCCATCGGCATCCTCATCGACGACGCCATCGTGGTGCGTGAGAACATCGTGCGGCACGTGGAGATGGGGAAGGACCACTACACGGCGTCGCGCGAGGGCACGAGCGAGATTGGCCTCGCGGTGGCGGCGACGACGTTCTCCATCGTGGCGGTGTTCGTCCCGGTGGCGTTCATGTACGGCGTGGCGGGGCAGTGGTTCAAGCCGTTCGCGCTCACCATCGCGTGCTCGGTGCTGGTGTCGCTGTTCGTGAGCTTCTCGCTGGACCCCATGCTCAGCGCGTACTGGCCGGACCCGCAGGTGGAGAAGGGCGAGCGGCGCAACTTCCTCTCGCGCGGGCTGGCGCGCTTCAACCACTGGTTCGACCGGCAGGCGGACCGCTACAAGGGCGTCATCGCCTGGGCGCTGGACCACCGGCTCGCGATGGTGCTCCTGGCGGTGGGGTCGCTGGTGGGCGCGGTGGCGCTGCAGGGCGTCTTCGGCGGCGCGGGCTTCGTGCCGGTGAGCGACCGCGCGGAGATCGAGATGCTGGTGGAGACGCCCGCCGGCTCCAGCCTGGACTACACGCGGCGCAAGGTGGAGGAGGTGTCCCGCCTCACGCGCCAGCACCCGGAGGTCGCGTACACGTACACGACCATCGGCGTGCCGCTGCCCCTGCGCTCGCCGGGCGTGGACCAGGCGCTGGTGTACGTGCGGCTCAAGCCGAAGACGGAGCGCGAGGCGAGCCAGGAGGTGCTGGGCAGGACGCTGCGTCAGGAGCTGCTCGCGGTGGGCGGCGCGAACGTGTCCGTGTTCACCAGCGGCTTCGGCGGCGCCATCAAGTCCATCCAGCTGGAGCTGCGCGGGCCGGAGTCCCAGGGGCTCAACCGGTTCGCGCAGCAGGTGATGAAGGAGGTCAAGCAGGTGCCGGGCGCGGTGGACGTGGGGCTGTCCACGCGCGGGGAGAAGCCGGAGCTGGAGGTGGAGCTGAACCGCGGCGTCGCGGGCCAGCTCAACGTGACGGTGGGGCAGGTGGCGCAGTCGCTGCGGCCGGCCTTCGCGGGCCTGGACTCCGGCGACTGGGTGGACCCCATGGGGGAGACGCGCGACGTGATGGTGCGCCTGGCGCCGCAGTTCCGCGAGAACCCGTCCGACCTGGCGCAGCTGCCGCTGGTGGTGGGCGCCAACGCCACGGGGGCGCCGGTGGTGGTGCCGCTGGGACAGGTGGCGACTGTGAGGCAGACCGTGGGCCCGGCGCAGATTGACCACCTGGACCGCGAGAAGGTCATCAACGTGCAGGCGAACGTGGCGGGGCGGTCGCTGTCGGAGGTGATGAACGACGTCCAGACGCGGCTCGAGGCGGTGAAGGTGCCGCCGGGCTACGAGGTATCCACGGGCGGCGAGTCCGCGGATCAGCAGGAGGTGTTCGGCCGGGTGTTCCTGGCGCTGGGCGTGGCGGTGATGCTGATGTACCTCATCCTCGTCATCCAGTTCGGCTCGTTCATCGACCCGCTGGCCATCCTGGTGTCGCTGCCGCTGTCGCTGATTGGCGTGGTGCTGGCGCTGGTGGTGACGGGGGACACGCTGAACATCATGAGCCTCATCGGCGTCATCCTGCTGATGGGCATTGTCGCGAAGAACGCCATCCTGCTCATCGACTTCGCCAAGTGGCAGCACGAGAAGGGGCTGCCCTTGCGCGAAGCGCTGATTGAAGCCGGGCGCATCCGCTTGCGGCCCATCATCATGACGACCCTCGCGCTCATCGCGGGCATGGTGCCGGTGGCGCTGGGGCACGGCGAGGGCGGCGACTTCCGGGCGCCGCTGGGCCGCGCGGTGATTGGCGGCGTCATCACGTCCACGCTGCTCACGCTGCTGGTGATTCCGACGGTGTATGAAATCCTCACGGATGCCCGCACGTGGATGACCGGCAAGCTGCGCCGGGTGTTCAAGTCGCACGGGCAGGCACACGGGCCGGCGCACGGGCCCGCGCAGGGCGGCGGCGAGCCCCGGCCGCAGCCGCAGGCCCGGCAGGAGTGATGCGCGGAGGAAGCTCGCGTCACCCTCAAGGAACGGTTGGCGCATCGAGCGGGGGGCCATAGGGTCAGGAGTGTGGAGCTCCCGTCACCGCTGCCCGATTCGCACCGCTCGCTCGTCACCGAAGCCCTGGAGGCACTGGGTGTCACCCGCTGGGTCCTGAGCATCCATGACCCCAGCTTCCCGGGCCTCCCCGGAGAGGACCTGGGGCGGGGCTCGCCGTACTCCGAGGGCGCCGCGCGCTTCCTCGCCTTCGCCCGGGACCTGGGCTTCACCGGCATCCAGCTGGGGCCGCAGGGCCAGACCACCGCGCACAACCCGTCGCCGTATGACGGCACGTTGTTCTCACGCAATACGCTGAACGTGGCGCTCGCGCCGCTCACGGAGCCGCACGGGCCGTGGGGCGCGCTCCTGTCCCCGGACACGCTGGCCCGGCTCGTCTCCGAGGTGCCCGCGGAGGCTGGACCGGAGACGCGCTACCAGTCCGCGTGCCGGGGCCAGGCGCTGGCGCTCCAGGAGGCGTGGGACACCTTCCGCCGGGAGCGCGACCGTGCCGACGCTCCCGCGTCCATCCTCGCGCTCGTCCGGCGCTTCGCGGACTTCCGCGTGGAGCAGCGGGAGTGGCTGGAGCGGGATGCGCTGTTCGACGTGCTCGCCACGCGGCATCACACGCCGGATGACTGGCGCGGGTGGGCGGACTCGCTGGACGGGCGCCTGTTCGCGCCGCGCCCCGAAGAGGTGATGCAGGCGAAGGCGCGCATCCGGGAGCTGCTCGACGCCGAAGCCGAGGCGGTGGAGCAGTACGCCTTCCGCCAGTTCCTCGTGCATGAACAGCACGGGCTCCTGCGCGAGCGCGTGGGGGCGTGGGGCCTCAAGCTGTACGGGGACCTCCAGATTGGCTTCTCACCCCGGGACACGTGGGCGTTGCAGGGGCTGTTCCTCCGCGCGTACCTCATGGGGGCTCCGCCCAGCCGCACCAACCCGGAGGGCCAGCCGTGGAACTACCCGGTGCTGGACCCCGCGCAGTACGTCGCTCCGGACGGCTCCGGCCCCGGACCGGTGCTGCGCTACCTGGACGCGCGGCTGGGCAAGATGCTCTCCGAGTACGACGGGCTGCGCATCGACCATCCGCACGGGCTCGTGTGTCCGTGGGTGTACCGCGCGGGCTCGGCGGATCCGCTGCGCGCGGTGCAGGGCGGGGCGCGGCTGTTCTCCTCGCCGGACCTGCCGGACCACCCGGAGCTGGCGCGGTACGCCATCGTGGCGCCGGAGCAACTGGCCCGCTCGGTGCCGCGTCACGCGGATGGCTGGGTGAAGTGGCTCACGGAGGAGCAGGTGGGCCGCTACGCCATCCTGTTCGACTCGGTGGTGCGCACGGCGCGGGAGCACGGCCGGGCCCGCGAGGACGTGCTGTGCGAGGTGCTGAGTACGCTGCCCCATGAGCTGTCGCGGGTGATGGCCCGCGATGGCCTGGGCCGCTTCCGCGTCACCCAGAAGGCGGACCTCCACAACCCGGCGGACGTGTACCGCAGCGAGAACGCGGCCCCAGAGGACTGGGTGATGGTGGGCAACCACGACACGAAGTCGCTCTGGCGGCTCCTCTCCGAATGGCAGTGGAAGCACGCCCTGCGCGCCCAGGCGGACTACCTCGCCTGGCGGCTGCATCCCGAAGCGGAGGGGCGTGAGGACTTCGCGCGACAGCTCGCGCAGGACCCGGGGCTGCTCGCGCAGGCGAAGTTCGCGGACCTGTTCGCCAGCCGTGCGCGCAGCGTGATGGTGTTCTTCGCGGACCTGCTGGGCATGCCGGACACGTACAACGCGCCGGGCTCCGTGGACGCGCGCAACTGGTCGCTGCGCGTCCCTCACGACTGGGCCGCGCAGTATCAGCAGCGCCTGCGCGCGGGGGCCGCGCTCAACCTGCCGCGGGTGCTGGCCATGGCGCTGCGCGCGGGCGGAGCCGAGGCACGGGCCCGGCACTCGGGGTTGCTCGAACGACTGGAGCTCGCCGCCGCCCACCTGCGAAGCGGGGCGAGATGAGTTGCATCACTCACGCCAGGACATGGTGAACCCCCAAGGGCGACTGCTTGTCCGGGGCGCACCGCACGAACCTGTCCGACAGTCGGACCAGCTTGGACCCTCGCGGCGGGCCCGGTGCTCAGGCGATGCGACGCAGGTCGAAGCGCGACTGGAGCCTCCACTGGCCGGCTTCGTCCCGCACCTCCCCGCGCCAGGTGAAGCGGTCCGGCCGGATGTCGGAGAAGCTCCAGCGGATGGGCTTCCCGTGGTGCTCGCCCAGCAGGACGAGCTGGTCCCCCTCGCGGCCACCGGCGAGCCGGTTGATGGCGCCGCCCGTGGGGCTGGTCCAGGTGATCTGCCACTTCCCCGTGGTCCGGTCGAACGTACGCACGGTGGTGCCGTAGCGCCTGTTCGCTCCGGGCCCTGACGGCGCCGGGGCGTTCCGCGACGGCACGATGAACACGTCCTGCAGGGCCCGCCCCTCCAGCACCCAGTGGAACCACCACTCGCCCTCGCTCTGGCGGAAGCTCCCATCCGCGTCGTGGTCCTGGATGGTCCCCGCCCAGCCTCCCACCAACCACCCGAAGGTGGCCGCCGCGTCGCCCAGCTCCTTCGAAGGTCCCGCGCTCAGGAGGGCCTCCACGAACGTCTCCGACACGGACGCCGGCGCGGCGGGCCCTTCCGCGAGCCTGCGCCAGACGCCGGCGTACTCGATGGGCAGCCCCTCCGCGTCCACGTCCAGCAGCGCGTTGAAGCCGCTCTCCAGGCTCTCGTAGCGGTAGCGCGCGGGGCCCACGCGCGCATACCGCTGCCGCGCGGGCACGACCTCCAGCGCGGGAAACCGCACCCACGCCGCGCGCAGCTCCGCGGCGGCGCCTTCCTGGAGCCGCAGCCGGTTGATGGGCAGCGCGTTGGTGGAAGGGCTCAGGCCCAGGTCCACGTCCGTGCAGCCCTCCAGCTCCTCCGCGACCTGCCCGTCCTTGCGCCAGTGGCCTTCACCGTCATGCTCCAGCGCGAGCGTCCGGCGTTCGCCACGCCAGGACTGCGTCACGCTCACCCGGCGCGTGCGCCATGCGCCGTCACAGACGACCGAGTACTCCGCTCGCAGCGGCGCACCCTGCTCCGCGACGAGCACCACGCCGGACAGCTCCGTGCCCTCCTGGCCGCGCCGCACCCGTGCATGCTCGAAACCCAGCTCATCCATCACGCGCCGCCAGATGAGCTCGCGCGTGACTGTCGTTGCTTCCATCGCCATGATTCGGTCACCCCGTTGGAGATGCGGGGCAGGATGGAGGGACGGACCGTGGCCGACTTGGGGAAAGTGGACCTGACCACGGCGCGTCTGCTGGCCTCCGGGGACGGGTGGCGCGTGCGGGAGATTGTCTGCCGCGCCGGCCCCAAGGACCCCGTCTTCGAGGAACGGCACCCGGGGGTGTCCATCTCCGCCGTCCTGTCCGGCAGCTTCACCTACCGCTCCCGGAACGGACGCGTGCTGCTGACGCCCGGCTCGCTGCTGCTGGGGGAACGGCACGCGTCCTTCTGCTGCGGTCACGAGCACGGCGTGGGCGACCGCTGCGTCGCCTTCCACTTAGAGCCCGAGCTCCTCGAGGAGGTGGCCGGAGGGCTGGCCGGCGTGAAGCGGACGGACTTCCCCGTCCACCGGCTTCCCCCGCTCCAGCGCCTCGCGCCGCTGCTCGCGGACGTCCAGGCGCTCGCCGAGCAGCCAGGCTCACGCGGCGCGGAGGAGCTGGTGCTGCGGATGGCGGGCGCGGCGCTGAGCGGCGTCCACGAAGGCAGGGCCCGTCCCGTCACCGGCCATGACGAACGCCGCATGGGGGACGCGGTGCGGTGGATGGAGGCGCACCTGGAGGAGCCCCTGTCCCTGGCGATGCTCGCGGAGGAGGTGGGCATGGGCCGCCACCACTTCCTGCGCACCTTCCGCAAGGTGGTGGGAGAGAGCCCCTACAGCTACATCCTGGGCCGCCGCCTGACACTCGCCGCCGCGCGCCTGCGGACGGACTCCGAGCGCATCGCGGACGTCGCGTTCGCGTGCGGGTTTGGCGACCTGTCGGAGTTCGTCCGCCGCTTCCGTGCCCGCTTCGGCGTCACCCCTTCCGCCTACCGCGCCCGCGCACGACCCGGGTCAGCAAGGACAGACGCCGTGGGTGCGGCCAGTCTCCTTGGAAATCCTCGTTCTCGATGCTATCGGGTCTAGGCAATTCTTTGATCCAGGTGAGGCACGGAACGCGTGGCGAATCATCGTGAGTGGGAGTTCGGAGCGCATCGCGCGTACTTCGAAGCGCCGGACCTGTTGGTGATGAAGTTCAACGGGCCCTCGAAGCTGGAGGACTCGAAGAAGGTGCTGGAAATCTGTCAGGAGGTGTCGGCGAAGGGGCCGGTGTTCGTCATCTCCGACGTGTCGAACTCCAGCATCGACAAGGACGCGCGCGAGCTGCTGGTGGCGCAGGCGAAGGCCGAGTGGTTCCGCGGCCACGTCTACCTGGGCACGGGCCCGCTGCAGCGCGCGGGCGCCAAGGCGCTGATGCTCGCGCTGTACTTCACGGGCAAGTGGACGGTGGAGGTGGACTTCGCGGACTCGGAGCGCGAAGCGCGCGACCTCATCGCGAAGAAGCGCCTGGCGCCGCCGAAGAAGTAGTCACTGCCCGCCGCCTTGGTGCTGGACGTCCAGCACCAGGCGCGTGGGGTTGCTCAGCTCCAGCACGCGGAACGGGGCGCGGCGCGCGGTGCCCAGCGCCCACGTCACCTCGCCCTCGAAGTCGCACAGCCGCTCCAGCGCCAGCACGGTCGGCAGCGCGGGCTTGAGCGTGCGCTGCGCCACCGTGGCCTGGCCCTGGTCGTCATGCGCTCGGGCCAGCGTGAAGCGCACCTCCAGCGCGGCCTGCCCCGGCAGCGTCACGTCGTCGCCGGAGCCGCACTGCTGCACCGGCGTCTTCACGTAGCCCAGGTGGTAGCCCGGCAGGCGCGGCCCGTCGAACTCGAACACCGTGCGGTCGTAGCCCGCGTGCGTCCCCGTGCGCACCGAGCGCAGCGTGACGGCGGGCGGCTCGCCGCGCGGCTTCTCCACCGCCGACGTCGTCCACGCCGCGTCCGCCGCCACGTCGGCCGTCGCTGGTGGCCTGCCCGCGTCCGTGGGGCCGCCTGCCCTTCACGTCCAGCGCCTGGTGCACCACCGGCGCGGTGGCCGCCGGGCCTTCGCGGGGCACGGCGTTGGCGGGCGGGGGCACGGCCGGCACGTCCATGGGGACGGTCGGGGGCTCCTGCTTCTGGCACCCCAGGCCCAGCAGTCCGCAAGCCACTCCCAGCGCGTACAGCCCCTGTCGCAGGTGCATCTGGCTCCTCCCGTCAGCCCCGTCACCCGGGGACTTCCCGAGTCCTCGCACACCTCGCGCGCCAGGACCATGCCCAGGTGCCTGGAAGATGCGCCCTGCCGGGCCCGTTGCGTATAGGGTCCGGCCGGCCGCGTCCCCCCGGCCCCCTTCGTGCACTGGAGAGTTCCGCACCATGGCCCTCGACCTGACCTCCCTTCCGCGTCCCTCTCGCGACGACACCACCGTGGGCTCCATGGTGCGCGGACTCGTGGGCAGCGAAATCCTCCGCATCGCCGCGGAGATCCGCGAGCTCGTGGCCAGGGGCAACAAGGTCTGCAACCTCACCGTGGGGGACTTCAGCCCGAAGGAGTTCCCCATCCCGGACGGCCTGCGCGACCAGATTGGCGTCGCGCTCCAGGGCGGCGAGACGAACTACCCGCCGTCCGACGGCGTGCTGGACCTGCGCCAGGCCGTGCAGCGCTTCTACGAGCGCTCCCTGGGGCTGAAGTACCCGCTGGAGGGCATCGTCATCGCGGGCGGCGCGCGGCCGGTCATCTACGCCACCTACCGCGCGGTGCTCGACCCGGGCGACGTCGTCGTCTACCCGGTGCCGTCCTGGAACAACAACCACTACGCCCACATGCTGGGCGCCAGGAGCGTGGTGGTGAAGACGGACGCGGCGGCGGGCTTCATGCCCACGCTGGCGCAGCTGGAGCCGCACCTGTCGTCCGCGCGCCTGCTCTGCCTGTGCAGCCCGCTCAACCCCACGGGCACCATGCTGGACCCGGAGGCCCTGCGCGCCATCTGCCAGCGCATCGTGGAGGAGAACCGCGCGCGCGAGGGCCGCGGCCAGAAGCCCCTCATCCTGATGTACGACCACATCTACTGGGTGCTGAGCTTCGGCGGCGCGAAGCACGTCACCCCCGTGGCGCTGGTGCCGGAGATGGCGCCGTACACCGTGTTCGTGGACGGCATCAGCAAGGCCTTCGCCGCCACCGGCGTGCGCGTGGGCTGGGGCGTGGGCGCGCCCACCCTCATCTCCCGCATGCGCGACGTGCTGGGCCACGTGGGCGCCTGGGCCCCCAAGGCCGAACAGGTCGCCACCGCCCGCTACCTGGACGACACCCAGGCCACGGAGTCCTTCCTCCAGGCCATGCGCCAGCGCGTGGATGCGCGCCTGGAGGCCCTCTACAAGGGCTTCCAGCGCATGAAGGACGCGGGCCTGCCGGTGGACGCCATCGCGCCGCAGGGCGCCATCTACCTCTCCGTGCGCTTCGACGTGGTGGGCAGGGGCGGCCTCGCCACCAATGACGCCATCCGCAAGCACCTCCTGGACAAGGCCCGCTTCGCGGTGGTGCCCTTCCAGGCGTTCGGCCTCGCGGAGGACACCGGCTGGTTCCGCCTCTCCGTGGGCGCCACCTCGGTCGCTGAAATCGAGGAGGCCCTGCCCCGCGTCGAGGCCGCCGTGCGGGAAATCCTCGCGGCGAAATAGCCTGTTTCCTCCACAGACCGGCAGTCAGGGAATAGCCTGCCGCCGCGCACGTTGAGGGCGCCGCCATCATGCTCAAGCGCTTCGTGGACGTCCGTGACGAGGAGGTGGGGGCGGTCCTCGGGGCGTTCGTCTACTTCTTCACGCTGATGTGCGGCTACGCCATCCTGCGGCCCATCCGCAACGAGATGGGCACCGCGGGGGACGTGAAGCACCTGCCCTGGCTCTTCACCGTCACGTTCGTCGTGATGCTGCTGGCGGTGCCGGCCTTCTCCGCGCTGGTGGCGCGCTATCCCCGGCGGGTGGTGGTGCCGCGCGTCTACCGCTTCTTCCTGGTCAACCTGCTGGTCTTCTTCGCGCTGCTCAAGTGGGGCGTGGCGAAGGAGGGCGTGGCGCGGGCCTTCTACGTCTGGCTGAGCGTCTACAACCTGTTCGTCGTCTCCATCTTCTGGAGCTTCATGGCGGACGTGTTCGCCAGCGACCAGGGCAAGCGCCTCTTCGGCTTCATCGCCGCGGGCGGCACCACGGGGATGATTGTCGGCCCGTTCCTGGTGGGCCGGCTGGCGGAGCCGGTGGGGCCGGTGAACCTCATCCTCGTGTCCGCGGTGATGCTGGAGGTGAGCGCGCAGTGCGTGCGCCGCCTGGGCCACTGGGCCCGCGACGTGCAGCACCAGCCCGCCACGCGCGAGGGGCCGGTGGGCGGCGGGATGCTCGCGGGCCTGCGGCTGCTGGTGACGTCGCCGTTCCTGCTCGCGCTGGGCCTCCAGGTCTTCCTGTACGCGGCGACCTCCACGTTCCTGTACTACCAGGAGGTGCGGCTGGTCGCGTCCCTGGCGAAGGACGCGGCGGCGCGCACGGCGGCGTTCGCGGACATCGACTTCTGGGTGCAGGTCCTGACCCTGGGCATCCAGACGCTCGTCACGGGGCGGGTCATCTCCCGGCTGGGGTTGGGCGTGGCGATGGCGGTGGCGCCGGTGCTCACGTTGGTGGGGTTTGGCGTGCTCGCGTTCGCGCCGGTGCTGGGGGTGCTCATCGGCGTGAAGTCGCTGCGGGGCGCCAGCCACTACGCGCTGGAGCGCCCGTCGCGTGAAATCCTGTTCACCACGGTGGACCGCGAGGCCCGCTACAAGTCCAAGAGCTTCATCGACACGGTGGTGTACCGCGGCAGCGACACGCTGAGCGCGTGGCTGCAGGGCGGACTCACGGCGCTGGGCCTGGGCATGACGGGCCTGTCGCTGGCGGCCGTGCCCGTGGCCGCGCTGTGGCTCGCGGTGGCCCTGTACCTGGCGCGCCAGCAGCGCACGCGCGCCGCTGAAGTCATTCCGCAGACGCAGACGACCCTTCCCGGAGGAACCACGGCATGAAGCTGTCCCGAAGAGGCGTGATTCAAGCAGCGGCCGCGTTGGGCGCGGTCCAGGTGTTGGGCTGTGCATCGTCCCCCAAGGCGGGCCCCGGCCCGGTAGCCGACGCGAGCAAGGGCGAGGCCCCGGGCAAGCCCCTGAACATCCTCATCCTGGGCGGCACCCGGTTCCTGGGCCCCGCGCTGGTGCAGGCGGCGCAGGCGCGCGGCCACACGCTCACGCTCTTCAACCGCGGCAAGTCCAACCCGGGCCTCTTCCCGGAGGTGGAGAAGCTCCAGGGCGACCGCGACCCCAACAAGGGCGAGGGCCTGAAGGCGCTGGCGGGCCGCAAGTGGGACGCGGTCATCGACACGTCCGGCTACGTGCCGCGCATCGTGAAGGCGTCCGCGGAGCTGCTCGCGCCCAACGTGGGGCAGTACGTCTTCATCTCCAGCGTGTCCGTCTACAAGGACATGACGAAGAAGGACCTCAACGAGTCCGACGCCGTGGGCACCCTCCCCGACGAGACCGTGGAGGAGGTGAGCGAGACGAGCTACGGCCCGCTCAAGGCGCTCTGCGAGAAGGCCGCCGAGGCCGCGCTGCCCGGCCGCACGCTCAACATCCGCCCCGGCCTCATCGTGGGCCCGGATGACGGCTCCGACCGCTTCACCTACTGGCCGCTGCGCGTGGAGAAGGGCGGCGAGGTGCTGGCCCCCGGCGACGGCGAGGACCCGGTGCAGATCATCGACGCGCGCGACCTGGCCGCGTTCATCATCCGCAACGTGGAGCGCCGCACCGCGGGCATCTTCAACGTCACCGGCCCGCTGAAGCCCATGAACATGAAGGGCATGCTGGAGGACATCCAGAAGGCCACGGGGAGCGACGCGCGCTTCACCTGGGTGGACACGGTCTTCCTGGAGCAGCAGAAGGTGACGGCCTTCGCGGACATGCCCGCGTGGGTGCCGCGCACCGGCCCGGAGAGCGGCATCGGCGCCGTGAGCATCGCCCGCGCCACGCAGGCGGGGCTCGCCACCCGCCCGCTCGCGGACACCGTGCGCGACACGCTGACCTGGTTCCATGGACTGCCGCGGGACCGCCAGGAGAAGCTGCGCTCCGGCCTGTCCGCGGACAGGGAGAAGGAAGTGCTCGCCGCCTGGCACCAGGCGAAGGGCACCGCCAGGGCGGGCTGAGCTTCAAGGTCGTGACCTTTCGCGCACGCCGGGCGGTCCGCTGGCGTGCGCGAGCACGGGATGGGAACGATGGGATGGCTCCACGACTGCGGCGCGGCCCCGGGAGGCCTCCACTGCGTGCGCGGCACGGTCCGCTCCGGGCGGCGTTGATGCTGGGCGCGCTCTGGAGCCTGCTGTCGGGCTGCAAGCCCTCGGCGGGCGTGGCGGCCACGCCGTTCAACCCCGACGCGGCGGGGTGCTACCAGCGCCTGGGGAAGGTGAACCCCGCGTTCCAGCAGGGCTACCGGGACCTGGCGGCGCTGCTGGCCCAGCCGGCGCCGCTCGTGTCGCTGTTGCCCGGCGTGGTGGCCGCGCACGAGCGCGTGCTCCAGGCGGGCCGCGCCGCGCCCGCGAGCTCCCGGCTGCCGGAAGAGGACGTCTACGTCTGCTGCCTGCGCGACACCCTGGAGGGCCGGGTGGCCCGCGAGGTGAAGGCCACGGTGGACGGCGACGCGGGCACCGGGGACAGGCGCGCCCGGCTGGAGGCGCTGCTGGCGGCGCTGCACGGCCTGCCCTGGTCCGGCCCCAAGTGGACGGAGCAGGAGCGCCCCGCCATCGAGAAGCACGTGCGGGACGCGCTCGCGGCGCTGCCGTGATGTGA
The DNA here is from genome assembly GCF_046520365.1 of Corallococcus sp. 4LFB. Lineage (NCBI taxonomy): Bacteria > Pseudomonadati > Myxococcota > Myxococcia > Myxococcales > Myxococcaceae > Corallococcus > Corallococcus sp. 4LFB. The sequence continues at coordinate 7,441 of NZ_JBKGHJ010000083.1, read as the reverse complement.
TGGGCGCGGCACCTCTTCCCCCTGGTGAATCCATGGCGAGCGGCGAGAACGTCGACCTGTCGGCCACCCGGCCCGCGGAGTACCTGCGCGAGGGGCTGCTGTCCCCGGAGGGCAAGCCGCGCGAGGGGCTCAACGGCCTGCACTCGCTGGGCATGGCCCACCGGCTGAAGCTGGAGGGCACGAAGCCGGAGACGGTGGCCGCGCTGCTGGACAGCCTGGTGAAGGCCTCCGGGCGCTTCATCCCGAAGGACCCGCGCAACGTGGACCTGCCGGACGGCGCGCGTCAGGAGGTGGCCGCGGCGTGGAGCGCCACGGGGCCCACCGGCACGGGCGTCCTGGGGGAGCTGCGCGCGGCGGTGCTTCCGTGCGTGAGCGACACCGCGACCCTGGGCGCGATGCTGCTGCACGTGGAGCGCATCCACCGGCAGCTGCTGCTGGTGTCCGTGACGCCGCCGGCGGCCCCTGACGTCAGGCTGCCTGGCCGTGAGGCGGCCGGGCGTCCGGCGGCGGGGCGGCGGGCAGGCGAGGAACACCGGGCGCTGGCCGGGCGCGTCATGCGTCCGCACCTTCCCGCCATGGAACGCGACCGGGACAGCAGGCATCACGTGGTCATCGTGGGGGCGGGCTTCGGCGGGCTTCAGGCCGCGAAGACCCTGGGCAGGGCGGACAACGTGCGGGTGACGGTGGTGGACCGCTACAACCACCACCTCTTCCAGCCGCTGCTGTACCAGGTGGCGACGGCGGTGCTGAACCCGGCGGACATCTCCGCGCCCATCCGCAGCGTGCTGCACGCGCGCAACACGGAGGTGCTGCTGGCGGAGGCGAAGTCGGTGGATCCGCGCCGCAAGGTGCTCATCGTCGAGGGCGGGGAGATTCCCTACGACTCGCTGGTGCTGGCCACGGGCGCGACGCACTCGTACTTCAAGCACCCGGAGTGGGCGCGGGTGGCGCCCGGCCTGAAGACGCTGGAGGACGCGGTGCGCATCCGCGAGCGCGTGCTGACGGCCTTCGAGGCCGCGGAGCGCGAGTCCGACCCGGTGCGCCAGCGGCAGTGGATGACCTTCGTCATCATCGGCGCGGGGCCCACGGGCGTGGAGCTGGCGGGGGCGCTCTCGTACATGACGCGGCACGGGCTGCCGAAGGACTTCCGGCGCATCGACACGCGCGAGGCGCGGGTGGTGCTGCTGGAGGGGCTGCCGCGCGTGCTGAGCGCCTATCCGGAGGAGCTGTCGGAGGCCGCGAAGCGCGACCTGGAGAAGCTGCACGTCGAGGTGCGCACCGGCGCCCTGGTGACGGGCATCGACGGGGAGGGCGTCACGTTCGGGGACGAGCACATCGCCACGCGCACGGTGATGTGGGGCGCGGGCGTGGCGGCGTCGCCGCTGGTGCGCTCGCTGGACGTGCCCCTGGACCGCGCGGGGCGGGTGAAGGTGTCTCCGCGGCTCACGGCGCCGGGGCTGGACGACGTGTATGTGATTGGCGACGTGGCGGCGGCGGAGCAGAACGGGAAGCCCGTGCCGGGCATCGCGCCGGCGGCGATGCAGATGGGGCGGCACGTGGGGAAGACTATTCGCGACCGGCTGGCGGGCCGGCCGTTGAAGGCGTTTCGCTACCACGACAAGGGCAGCTTCGCGGTGATTGGCCGCGGCTACGCGGTGGGCCTGCTCTACGACAAGTGGCGCATGAAGGGGCTGCCGGCGTGGCTCGTCTGGGCGGGCGTGCACATCGCCTACCTCATCGGGTTCCGCAATCGCGCCTCCGTGATGCTCAACTGGGGCTACACGTTCTTCACCAAGGGCGGCCGGGACATGCGGCTCATCACCGGCAACGTGGTGAAGCGCATGCCCGCCCTGGCGTCATCCACGCAGGCGCCCGCCCTGCCGCCTCCCGCGCCTCCGGAGCTGCCGGCGTCGCGGCCCGCGCCGGTGCACTGAGGCCGTAGAACGTGCGAAGTGGTGACGGTCGCCCCGGTGCCCTCTGGTGCCGGGGCGATTTCCGTTTTGAGCGGGGCCCCCTGGCCGTTATCGCTCCTGTCCGCCGGCCCCCTGGAGGGCATGCGGGCGTGACGGAGCGGGACAGGTGCTCCCGTCATGGCGGTGATGTATGGACGAGCCCCCAGCTGACTCGTTCAGCCAATCTTACTCCTTAATTGGCTCAGGTGTTTCATTTGTCAGGGCTGGCGGCTCCTGAATGAAGTCCTCTAGGAACTGGCTCATGAGTTGTTGTTGGCTCATGATAGGAACATTGGTTGCTAGATGGTCTTTGATGTCATCCAGGATTTTAGATGCGGTTTTCTTGTCCTCGAGTTTCTCGGCAAGCGCCCAGGGTCGTCCTGGATGCATTGTATCCCAAGGTGATCGCTTATTAGAGCGAGTAGAGGCTGAGTCTCCGTGTTTGCTGATGCCCCAGCAAATCTTGAACTCATCATTCCAGACTGGCTTGAAGATGTTGATTAGGTGCCGCTCAGCCGCCATTTGAGCATTGCTTGCGACGACTAGACGGCGGTACTCGAAGTCGTTGATTTGTATTGGGTTGGGAAGGTTTTGAGCTTCAGCATATTCCTGCACGACTCGGATCGACTTTTGATGTTCTCTCAGTCGACTGGAGAGCTTGTCTCCTTGGTCTCGCGGGGTATCCGCTTCACCGGATTGAGGGTCGGCCTTGCCGACATAGATGGGGGTTTCTGTCCCACTAATGAGTTGGTATGCAGGATGTCGTCCATTGTAATAAATTGCATAGACGCCGGAACCATAAAAGCGGGATATGGCTGCGAGGGGATATTTAGGTTGGGCTAGCAGGGCGAGTGCGACAAGCCGCCCTGCTGTTGATGGTCGTGCTGGATCGAAAACCTGAGCCGGTTCTCTGATGGGATCGAGTTCATCGATTCTGCTTGCGAGCTCCTTGAGCGGCTCGATTAACTTGCTTCGTAAGCGAGTCCTCGCCTTTTCGACGAGAGGATCTGCAACCGCATCCAACCTTACGCGCAGTTGGCGCAGTTCATGCTCAATCGTGATCTCTGGTTTCGGGGAACTTGCCTTGCTTTTTCTAGGGCTCACGAAGCTATTTCAGCTCGCCTCGGGCCTGAGTCTAGAAAGCTCCTTCGAGCCACTCTCATTGCCGCCCTCAAGTTTCGCCGCCACGCTGTTGGCCACCACGGCGGCGAGGTCCACGGGGACAGCATTGCCCAGTTGCCTCATTGCCTCCGACCATGACCCCTCGAAGAGCCAGGTGTCGGGGAAGGTCTGGACGCGCGCGGCTTCACGCACGGTGAGATACCGGACCGAACCATCCGGATACGCGATCATGTTCTCGCCGCCCGGCACTCCGTGGACGCCTGCTTTCAGCGTCTTCGACGGAAGATCGATGGGGCTTCCGGTGTGCCCTGGATAGACTTTCGCGCCCGGGTTGAGGCGATGGTTGCTGAAGTCCTTGGCGTCGCGACCCGCGATTGGCTCGGGAAGGCCCGCGATGGCGTCTCGTACCGTGCGCCAGGGCTTCGTCTCGAAAGGTCCGTCCTGCTCCAGGTCGCTCAACTTCACTCCCAAGCTGACCGGTTCGTTGCGTGGGGCTCGGATCCGATGGCGCTTCCAGTACTCCTTGGTGATGTACTGGTCCCACTTCAGCGCATCCAGGCTGTGCGTCGGCTCGGGGAAGTGCCACTCCAGGTTCGTGTCGGAGCGGAAACCCACGACGAAAACTCGCTCACGGGTCTGGGGAACGCCGTAATCGGCCGCGTTCAGCAGTTCGGAAATCACGTTGTACTTCAGGCCCTGGTGACGGCCCTTCGTACGTACCTCTTCCAGTCGGTTGCGATGGTCGGTCCACTCCTCGTCGCGCCGCTTGGTGATGGTCGGGTACTCAAGCTGGAGCTTGATGTACTCGAAGTAGTTGCTGAAGCTCTGCCGTAGCAGGCCCTTCACGTTCTCCAGAATGAACGCGCGTGGCTGCAACTCGCGCACGGCGCGGACGAACTCGGGGAACATGTTACGGCTGTCATCCTGGGCGCGGTGCTTCCCCCCAAGGCTGAACGGCTGACACGGCGGGCCACCCGCGATGAGGTCCACCTCGCCGAAGAGGTCGAAGGACATCATCCGCACGTCGGTCTGATGCACCCGCCAGCCACTGATTCCGGGCAGGGCGTTCAGCTTCGCGTTGCGTCGGAGGGTGTCGCACGCGTCGTCGTTCCACTCCATCAGGCCACGATGGTGGAACCCCGCCATGTGAGTACCCAGGGCCAGGCCACCCGCGCCCGTGAACAGTTCAATCGAGTCCATGCGTGGGTCCATACAAGGTCGGGCTGACGAATGAGCCCGCGATGCATGAGGCGTGGTACCGCGGAACCCAGGCTGGCGCCATTTCATCGTACGCGCCACCGTGAGGATTCGAGCGGTGAAGTCGACGCCGTGATCCAGCTCGCGCGGCGCTACATCTTGGGTTCACGCACCAGGAGCGGATGCCGCGCCGCCATCCGGGTAAAGATGCTTCGTGGCGGACCGGGCGGGTCCCAGGAAGTCCATGATCCGTTCGGTCAGCTGTTCTGGAGCACGCGTGAGTTCGCACTCCCAGAGCTCGAGGACCGACCAGCCCAGGGCTTCAAGCTGCGCGCGCTTCACCCGATCCCGTTCACGGTTCGCCTCCAACTTGGGGAGCCAGAAGTCGAGGCGGGACTTGGGAAGTCGCGCGAGGGGACAGGAGGGATCGGGATGTCGATGCCAGAAGCAACCGTGCACGAAGATGGCCTTGCGCCGACCGGGAAACGCAAGGTCGGGCTTCCCTGGCACCTTGCCGTAGTGAAGCCGGTACCGGTGTCCGAGCGCGGTAACCAGGCGGCGGACAACGAGTTCGGGCTTCGTGTTCCGCCCCTTCACGCGTGACATGCGCTCGCTGCGCTCTTGAGGGGTCAGCGTATCCATGCCTTCTCCCAAGATGTCGATTCGAAGTGCCACCTCGCGGCTGGCGTCCGACAGGAGCGGATCCGCCTGGGACCTCGGTCCCCATCCCATCGAACGTACGTCGCCCCTCCCAAGGCGACAATCGAGCCGGTGGGGTCTTCACGGCGGAGAGCCAATCTTGGGGAACGGCACGATGCGGCTGATCGCTTCGCTCGGTCCCCTGGAGGAGGAGCGAGGCGGCTGCGTGATCGTGACAACTAGAAGAGGCGCGAGCTTGAGGCCCCCTGGAGGGCATGCGGGCGTGACGGAGCGGGACAGGTGGGCCCTGGCCATGTCAGCCTGCCGCGATAGGGAAGGGTAGGGCTGCGCACCGCGGGGGGCCCGACCCCGCGGGTGGGCGGCCGGGGCGGGGAGGGGACAGGCCATGAGGTGGGATGAGATGGGCGAGTCGCCCGGATGGGACAGCACGGTGTCGCGGGACGGGAGCGTGGACGGTGGGACGGCTCGCGGTGGACGGGGATCCGTCCTCGCGGTGGTGGCGGAGAAGCCCGCCGTGGCGCGCGACATCGCCCGGGTGCTGGGCGCCACCGAGCGCGGCGAGGGCTTCCTTCGCGGCAACGGCTACGTCGTGACGTGGGCCATCGGGCACCTGGTGGGCCTGGCCCAGCCGCATGAAATCCGGCCCGAATGGAAGAAGTGGCACCGCTCGCACCTGCCCATGCTGCCGGAGGACTGGCCGCTGGTGGTGTCGGACTCCACGAAGGACCAGTTCCAGGTCGTCCGCCGGGTGATGAACGCGCCGGAGGTGTCCGCCGTGGTGTGCGCCACGGACGCGGGGCGCGAGGGCGAGCTCATCTTCCGCTACATCTACGACGCCGCCGGGTGCCGCAAGCCGGTGCGGCGGCTGTGGGTGTCGTCGCTGACGGAGCGCGCCATCCGCGACGGCTTCCAGCAGCTCAAGGACGGCAAGGCCTACGCGCCGCTGGCGGACGCCGCCATGGGGCGCAGCCGCGCGGACTGGCTCGTGGGCATGAACCTGTCGCGCCTCTACACCCTGGCGAGCGGGACCTACGGCAGCATGCTGTCCGTGGGGCGCGTGCAGACGCCCACGCTGGCCATGGTGGTGGAGCGCGAGCTGGCCATCCGCGACTTCGTGCCCCGGGACTACCTGGAGGTCGTGGCCACCTTCGTGCCGCGCGGCAAGGGCGCGCCGCAGGGGGCTCGCTACCAGGGCACGTGGTTCCGCTCGGGGCCGGACGGCAAGCCGGTGATTCCGCCGGGCCATGAGTCCGTGCGCGAGGCGCGCCGGCTGGACGCGGACGGCGTGGAGGCAGGCCGCGTCATCGACCGCGTGCGCGGCGGCAGCGCGGCGGTGGAGTCGCTGGACGCGGAGACGAAGCGGATGCCGCCGCCGCTGCTCTACGACCTGACGGAGCTGCAGCGCCACGCGAACCGGCTGTTCGGCTTCAGCGCGAAGCACACCCTGGAGGTGGCGCAGGCGCTCTATGAGAAGCACAAGCTCCTGAGCTATCCGCGCACGGCGAGCCGGCACCTGTCCGCGACGGTGGCGGACACGCTGCCGGAGGTGGTGCGCGCCATCCAGGCCCCGTACCAGGAGGACCTGGCGCCGGGCACGGGCGAGCGCCCCCTGGGCAAGCGCTACGTCGACGACGCGAAGGTGACGGACCACCACGCCATCATCCCCACGCCCATGCCGGCGTCCGGCGTGCGGCTGTCCCCGGACGAGCAGCGCCTCTATGACCTGGTGTGCCGGCGCCTGCTCCAGGCGTGGCACGAGGACCACGTCTGGAAGGTGACCACGGTCATCACCGCGGTGACGTCGAAGGGGGACGCGGGGCCGGTGGTGGACCGCTTCCACAGCGCGGGCACGCAGGTGGAGAAGGTGGGCTGGAAGGTCCTGGACGTGGGGGGCGGGCAGAAGGCGCCGCGCCTCAAGTCCGAAGGCCGCAAGGGCGCGGACAAGGACAAGGAGGACGAACCGGACGACGAGCCGCAGGACCTGCCGCCGGGGCTCGCGCGCGGGCAGGCGCAGACGGTGGCGGACGTGGAGGCGGTGAAGAAGCGCACGCGTCCCCCGCCGCGCTTCACGGAGGCGACGCTGCTGACGGCGATGGAGTCCGCCGGGCGCACGCTGGATGAGAAGGAGCTGATGGACGCGATGCGCGACACGGGGCTGGGCACGCCCGCCACGCGCGCCGCGACCATCGAGCTCCTGCTCGAGCGCGAGTACCTGACCCGCGAGGGCAAGCGCCTGGTGGCCACGGAGAAGGGCATCCACCTCATCGGGGTGGTGCACCCGGACGTGAAGTCCCCCGTGATGACAGGGCAGTGGGAGGCGTGGCTCCAGCGCATCGAGCGCGGACAGGGGGCGCTGGACGCGTTCATGAGCGGCATCGAGGCCTATGTGCGGGAGGTCGTGGGCAGGCGCCCACGTCGCTGCCGCCCACGCCGGCACAGGCTGGACCGGGCCCGGAGTGGGCCCGCCGCGAGCGACGCTTTGAGACCACCCGGCCGCATCCCGCGCAGGG
>NZ_JBKGHJ010000839.1:0-2221 GCF_046520365.1 Corallococcus sp. 4LFB | reverse complement strand
GCCTGGCCGTGGCGCCCCCGTCCCCGCGGCGCTCTCCGCGCGGGCGGCCATCGCCACCTTCCTCGCGTGGGGGCAGCTGGGCGTGTCCGGGCTGGGCAGCGACAAGGCCCTGCTCTTCGTCCAGGCCGCCACGGAGTTCTGGGACGCCAGGCCCTGGACGCACTGGGATGACAGCCAGGCCTTCGTCGTGGAGGTGACGGGCGCGCACGAGCACACCTACGAGGGCTGCGTCTTCCACGGCGACGACGAGGGCCCCTCCGGCCTGGCCCTGTACCTGTCCCCCGGCGCGCTGGGGCGCCTGCTGGAGCTCCAGGTGCACGGCGCGGAGGCGGAGGCGAAGGCGCTGCCCGCCATCACCGTGTCGCTGGAGGCCCGCCCCGCCTACGCCGTGGAGGCGCTGTCCGCCGCCGGCCGCCTGCCCCGGCTGCCCCTGCCCGTGAAGGCCGGGCCCCAGGGGCTGGCGGTGCCCTCCAGCCTGGAGGCCCTCATCCTGGTGGCCGCCCTGCGCGCCGTGGCCCGCCTGTCCCCGTCCCAGCCGGAAGCCCTCAGCAGCATGGTGGCCGGGGAGGCCCGCATGGACGTCCGCGTGCGCGCCCCCGCCCCTCGCGTCCGCAACTAGGCCGAATCAGGAACCCCCTGCCGTGACGCCCCCGGACCAGGCAGGGGAGCAGGCTCGTGTGAGACTGTGAACAACCGCCCTTTCCGAAAAGGTTGATTCACAAAGTATCTAGGTCCATACGTGGAGGCGTGACTGACGCCGGCCTTTCTTCACGGGTCCAGCGCTTCATCGTGACGCACATCGATTCCATCGAGAAGCTGGAGGTCCTCCTCCTGCTTCGTGCCCGGACGGACCGGGAGTGGTCGGCGTCGGCGGTGGCACTGGAGCTGCGCATCACCGAAGCCTCGGCGGCCCGCCGCCTGGCGGAGCTGAAGACGGGAGGGCTGCTGCTCCAGGATGGGGTGGCGGACTCCTACCGGTTCAGCCCCCTCCGGTCGGACGACGTGCAGGGCACGGCGGAGCTGGCGGCCGCGTACTCGGCGCGCCGCGTGAGCGTGATTTCGTTCATCTTCTCACGCCCCATGGACCGGGTGCGGGGCTTCGCGGACGCGTTCGTGTTCAAGCAAGACAAGGACAAGGACGGCAACGGACATGGCTGAGGCGGTCTACATCCTGTGCGCGTTGACGAGCGTGGCGTGCGCGGTGCTGCTCCTGAGGGCATGGCGGCGCACGCGGATGAAGCTGCTGCTCTACAGCGGCTTGTGCTTCTCCGTCCTGACGGTGAACAACGTGCTGCTCTTCGTGGACCTGGTGCTCATTCCGGCGGAAGACCTGTCGCTGGCGAGAACCCTCGCGTCGCTCGCGGGGGGCGGCGTGCTGCTCTTCGGCCTCATCTGGGACGTGTCCTGAGCATGAAGACCCTGCTCGATGGCGCGGTGATGATGGCGTACCTCGCGTGCGCCCTGTTCTTCCTGCGCTTCTACCTCCAGTCGAAGGACCGGCTGTTCGCGCTGTTCTCCCTGGCCTTCACGTTGATGGGGCTGCACAACGTGCTGGGCACGGTGGTGGGACCGGACCTGGACACGGAGCGCATCCACTACCTGTTCGTCGGGCGCCTGGTGGCCTACCTGCTCATCCTGGGGGCCATCTGGGACAAGAACCGTGCGGGGCGCAAGCCGCGGTGACAGGCTGTCCCTTCCGCCTGACCCGCGGGAGGACTCCTTCATGCGCACGGCCCCGCTTCCCCCGAACGAACAGGACGCCGGGCTCCAGGCGGTGCGCGAGCGGGCGCACGCGGCCATCCAGGACAAGGGCGCGGTGTGGTGGAATCCGCCTCCACCGGACGTCACGGCGGGCTGAGTCACCTGGCGCGGCCGGCCGGCCCGGGCGGGTTGCCTGGAGGACACTCGTCCTGGATCCACGGGCCATGGAGGCTTGTGGCCCGTGGGGGGCCGTCATTATCGGAGCGTCTCCTTGGTGAGGCGTCATCCCCTTGACGCCATGGCCCGCGCTCCATGCCCGAATCATCCCTCGAGCCTTCGACCGCGCCTGCCGGTGAGCCACCGCCGCCGCCCGCTGTCCAGACGAACGACGCGGTCTTCGCGCCACCCCACGGCGGCCTGGACGCGTCCGCGAGCGCGGCGGAGGCGGTCGTCTCCGCCGTCACGCACGACGCTGCCTCCTCCGCCGCCGGGGAGGCCCTGCCGCGGACGGGCGGGCCCG
>NZ_JBKGHJ010000838.1:0-2225 GCF_046520365.1 Corallococcus sp. 4LFB | reverse complement strand
CGAGCCGGAAGGCATCCTGTCGCCGGATGGGCACTGCCGTACCTTCGATGCCAAGGCCCAGGGCACCGTCAGCGGCAACGGCGTCGGTGTCGTCCTCCTCAAGCGCCTCTCGGATGCCCTGCGCGACGGCGACACCGTCTATGCCGTCATCAAGGGCTCGGCCATCAACAATGATGGCGCGCTCAAGGCCGGCTTCACGGCTCCCAGCGTGGATGGCCAGACCGAAGCCATCACCGAAGCGCTCGCCATGGCCGACGTGGAGGCCTCTTCCATCTCCTACGTCGAAGCCCACGGCACCGCCACGCCCATGGGCGACCCCATCGAGCTGGCGGCCCTCAAGCGCGCCTTCCGCTCCTCTTCGCGTGCCACGTGCGCCCTGGGTTCCGTCAAATCCAACCTGGGCCACCTGGATGCCGCGGCGGGTGTCACCGGCCTCATCAAGACGGCGCTGGCACTGCACCACCGCAAGCTGCCGCCCAGCCTTCACTACTCCGCGCCCAACCCGCAGCTTGGACTGGAGGGCAGTCCCTTCTACGTCAATGCCTCGCTGCAGGACTGGCAGCCTCCTGCGGGTGTGCCTCGAAGGGCGGGTGTCAGCGCCTTCGGCATCGGCGGCACCAACGCCCACGTCATCCTCGAGGAGGCTCCGGCACCTGAGTCCTCCGAGCCGTTGATCAGCGCGGGCACGCCGCAAGTGCTGGTGCTGTCGGCGAAGACGGCGTCCGCGCTGGAGAGCGCCACCGCGCAGCTCGCCTCGCACCTGCAGGCCCACCCCGAGCTGCCCCTGGCCGACGTCGCCTTCACCCTCCAGGTGGGTCGCCGCCTGCTGCCCCACCGCCGCTTCCTCGTCGCTTCCGACGCGCTCCACGCCTCGCAACTTCTCCAGGCCCCCCAGCCGTCCAGCTTCGACGAGTCCGACGACAGGCCCGTCGTCTTCATGTTCCCGGGTGGCGGCGCCCAGTACGCCCTCATGGGCCAATCCCTCTACGCCTCCCTTCCCCTCTTCCGCGACACCGTCGACCGCTGCGCTTCCCTCCTGCTGCCTCTTCTGGGCCAGGACTTGCGCGCCGTCCTCTACCCCGAGGCCTCCCGCGCCGACGCCTGCGCTGCCCTCCTGCGCCAGCCCCGCCTCGGCCTTCCCGCCCTCTTCGTCACCTCCTACGCACTGGCCCAGCAGTGGCTCGCCTGGGGACTCAAGCCCCAGGCCCTCATCGGCCACTCCCTCGGTGAGTACGTCGCCGCCTGCCTCGCGGGCGTCTTCTCACTGAAGGACGCGCTCGCCCTCGTCTGCCTCCGCGGCCGCCTCTTCGAGCGGCTTCCCCCGGGCTCCATGCTCAGCGTCGCCCTCTCCGAGGCCGACGTCCTCCCCTTGCTGGGTGACTCGCTCTCCCTCGCCGCCGTCAACGCGCCCTCTCTCTGCGTTGTCTCCGGCCCTACCGACTCCATCTCCCAGCTCGCTGAGCGCCTTCGCGCCTCCTCCGTCGAGCACCGCGAAGTCGCCATCGACGTCGCCGCTCACTCCTCCATGGTGGAGCCGCTGCTCGCGGAGTTCACCCGCGCCCTCTCCTCCCTCTCCCTTCAGCCTCCTTCGCTTCCCTTCCTCTCCAACGTCTCCGGCACCTGGATTACCTCCAGCGAAGCCACCAGCCCCGAGTACTGGGCCCGTCACCTTCGCCAGACGGTGCGCTTCGCCTCCGGTGTGCAAACGGCGCTCGCCTCTCTGCCTTCGCCCCTCTTCCTCGAAGTCGGCCCTGGCCAGACGCTCTCCCGCCTCACCCACCTCTCCACTCGCTCGCACCCGGACGCCGTCGTCCTCTCCTCCATGCGTCACCCCCAGGAGGAAGCAGACGACGTGCATGTCCTGCTCTCGTCTCTCGGCCGCGCCTGGCTCTCTGGCGTCCCCATCTCCTGGACCGCCGTCCACGCCACGCCTCCCCGCCGCGCGCTCCTCCCCACCTACCCCTATGAGCGGCAGCGCTTCTGGATGGAGCCCGGAGGCGCATCCCTCGCCTCGGCTCTCGCGGACCCGCTTCGCAAACGGCCGCGCGTCGAGGACTGGTTCTATCTGCCCTCCTGGAAGCGCTCGCTCCCTCCCGCTGCATCCGTCTCCCCGTCCCGCCGCTGCCTCGTCTTCGTCGACCCGCTCGGCCTCGCCTCCTCCCTCACTTCGCGCCTCGAAGCGCTCGGTCACTCCGTCGTCTCCGTCTCCATGGGCGCGGAGTACC
>NZ_JBKGHJ010000837.1:0-2235 GCF_046520365.1 Corallococcus sp. 4LFB | reverse complement strand
CAGTCACGGGGCTGGTGGACCGGCCTGCCCCGCCGGCACGCCGGGGCCGGAGCTGATGGAGCGCCTGCGGGGTTCGCAGGAAGCGCTGCTCGCGGAGCTGGCGCGCGCCATGGGCCCCTTCCCGGACGGCGGCGACGTGCTGGACGTGGGCAGCGTCCTGGGCGGCGGCGCGCTGTACTGGGCCCAGGAGCACCGCGCGCGGGTGACGACGATGGTGACCGTGCCCGCGCACCTGGAGCACGTGCGCAGGTTCGTGCACGAAGCCGGCATGTGCGCGCGCGTGCAGCCCCGGCTGTGCTCGGGCGAGCCGCCGCGAGGCCGCGAGTGCTACGACGCCGTCATCGCCGTGGAGCACACCTGCGCCCAGCCCCGCGCGGAGTGGCTGCGCCACGTGCACGCGCGGCTCAAGCCCGGCGGCGTGCTGGCCGTCGCGGACTGCTTCTGGGTGCGCCCCAACGCGGTGCACCCGTCCGAGGACGCGTGGCGCAAGCAGCTGGGCAGCGTGAACGCGTTCCTCGCCGACGCGCGCGAGGCGGGCCTGGAGCTGGAGGCGCACGACGACGTGTCCGCGCGGGCGGTGGGCTTCTGGACGCTGAGCTCGGAGCTGCTCATCCACGAGCACATGGCCTGTGCTTCCGGTGAGGCGAGGAACCTGCGCGCCGCGCTCAACGCCGTGCGCGCGGAGTCCCGGCGCGAGCACCTGTGGCTGCAACAGGGGCTGCTCGACGGCGGCCTGGAGTACGCGCTGCTCGTGCTGCGCCGCGAAGCGTGAAGCGCCGTGTGTGGACGGGCGGCCCGACGAGCGCCCACCCCATCCCCCGCGGGGCGGGCGACCCGGCGGAGTGCAGCCTCCGGACGATGCTCCCGCGACGCCCCACCCCCAGCCTTGGGTTCGTCACAACCAACACGGGGGTTCGACATGAAGGGCTTCACGCGATGGATGGTGCTGGGCGTGGTGGCGGGCGCGATGACCCTGACAGGGTGTCAGAGCAAGGACCGCTCGCAGGAAGGCATGGGCGGCGCCGGTGTCCAGCAGGGTGGGACGGGCGGCTCCGGAGGCACCCAGGGCACCGAGCCCAGCATGGGCACGCCACCGGACACGAGCCAGGGTCAGGACACGGGTTCGATGATGGAACCGGGCACGGGCGGCGCCGGTGACGCGGGCACGGGGGGGGCCGGTGACTCGGGCATGGGTGGCTCCGGCATGGAGGAGGGCTCCGGCTCCGGCATGGAGGGCTCCGGTGGCTCCGGCAGCACCCCGGGCAGCGACACCGGCGGCTCCATGACGCCGGGCTCCGGCAACGACATGGACTCGTCCGGCGGCAACGACACCACCGGGACGGGCGGCGACATGGGCGGCTCGGGGAATGAGCCCACCCGCTAGGCCCCGATGCATCGCGGCCTCGGGACGGCGCGGGCGGGCCGCGATGCCACGCCCGCGCCCATCCCTTCGTACCGGGGGGCTGGACACACGTCCAACGTGCCGGGTTTCCACCGGTGGACTCCGCGTGCGACCCCAGGACGTCCTCTGTGTCCACCGGCGCATCGCCCTCCGGGGTGGGAAAGTCGGGTAGGCGTCGGGACTCGGGTACGGTGCCCGCACGATGCGCTTCTCCTTCGTGCACGCCGCGGATCTCCATCTGGACACGCCGTTCCGGGGAGTGGCCACGCACGGCCCGCTCCTGGAGCGCTTCCAGCAGTCCACCTTCCACGCCCTCGCGCGCATCGTGGACGTGTGCCTGCGCGAGCGCGTGACGTTCCTGCTGCTGGCCGGGGACCTGTTCGACGTGAAGGACCGCTCGGTGCGCGCCCGGCTCACGCTGCGCACGGAGCTGGCGCGGCTGGACCGCGCGGGCATCCAGACCTTCATCGTCCACGGCAACCATGATCCGCTGAGCGGCGACACCGGCACGCTGGGGCTGCCCGCGTCGGTGAAGGTGTTCGGCCCGGAGTGGGAGGACGTGGAGGTGCGGCGCGAGGGCCGGCGCCTGTGCCACGTGCAGGGCGTGTCCTATCCGGACGTGGAGGTGCGCGAGAACCTGTCCGCGCGCTTCCGCCGCACCGGCGAGCACTTCAGCGTGGGCCTCTTGCACGCGAACCTGGGCGGCGACGCGGGCCACGCCAACTACGCGCCCTGCACGGCCGCGGACCTGGCGGCGGGCGGATTGGACTACTGGGCCCTGGGCCACGTGCACACGCGCGCGGAGCACCTGCTGCCCGGCGGCGGCGTGGCGG
>NZ_JBKGHJ010000836.1:0-2248 GCF_046520365.1 Corallococcus sp. 4LFB | reverse complement strand
GGAGGTGGCGAAGCGCGCGGGCGCGGACGGCGTGCTCCTCTTGAAGGACTTCCAGGCCGGCGTGCGCGAGGCCACGGACGGCCGGGGCGCGGACGTGGTGCTGGACCCGGTGGGCGGCGACGTCTTCGACAAGAGCCTCAAGGTGCTGGCGCCGGAGGGCCGGCTTCTGGTGGTGGGCTTCGCCAGCGGCCAGATTCCGTCCGTGGCCGTGAACCGGCTCTTGCTGCGCAACGTCTCCGTGGTGGGCGTGGCGTGGGGCTCCTTCCTGATGCAGGCGCCGGAGGTGACGGGCGCCATCGCGAAGGACCTGGAGGCGCTCGCGGCGCGCGGCGTCGTCAACCCGGTGGTGGGGCGCGTCTTCCCCTTCGAAGAGGGCGCGCAGGCGCTGCGCGAGCTGGAGTCGCGCCAGGCCGTGGGCAAGGTCGTCCTGAAGGTGAAGGAGGGCTGAAGCGGGAGGGGCGCGTCACTCCCCTGCTGGCGGCAGGGGCGAGGGCGTCCCGGCCTCGCGCTCCAGGACGTCCGCGGCGCGGGCGTCCCGGGGCAGGCCGAAGCGGGCGCGCGAACACATGAGGAGCTGGCCCGCGTAGACGCTGTCCGCCAGCGCGTCCGCGTACCGGCCGTGGGCCTCGCACAGGCGGGCCCGCTCATCCACCAGCCGGGCGAGGATGCGCGCCTGCTCCGGGTGGGTGAAGAGGCTGACGACGGAGCGCGCGTCGAAGCGGGCGAGCGTGTCGTACTCCATGCCCAGCGTCGTGATGCACGCCTCGCGGATCCGCTCCAGGCACACGTCCCAGGAGGCGCGCGTCCGGGCGATGTCCGGCACCGAGCGGCCAAGCTCGCGCACGGCGTTGAGCAGGAAGGCGTGTCGTAGCGAAGGCATCCGGTCCTCCACTACAGCCCAGCCCGCCTGAATCATCCAGCGCGCCAGGGGGTGCGGCGCCACCCCGACGAATCAGGTCGCACCCACCTGGCGGGAGTCCGCGCGCGCCAGCGGCACACCCCCACGGGAAAAAGACAGACATCGTCACCCCGGCGTGACGACACGTGCCCGCGTCGTTCCAAAGATATATCCAGACAGGAACGGCATCCGCCGGGTGCGAACGTCCTCGGGGAGAGACGGGGGCGCGGATGACCCGAGTTTGTGTGTCGCAATCAAGACCCGGCGTGTATCACCGCGTGGTTCCCACGTATTGCGCGGGCGCTGCCAGTCTTTAGACTTTTCACGCGCGGATCCCCCCACCGCGCGAGTGACTACATCCAAGGAATGCACCATGGCCCCCCCGTCCACGCTGCGTCTTCCCCCGACCGCGGAGATCGCCTTCGGCGCCACGGTGCTGAAACAGCCGGAGCTGCTGCGCCGGGCCTCCCGGGTGGCCCGGAGGCTGCGCACCGAGTGGAACGTGCAGCCAGGAGAGCGCGTGGGGTTGATGGTGGTACCCGGACCGGAGGTCATCCCGGCCATCCTGGGCATCTGGATGGCGGGCGCGGCCTACGTGCCGTTGGATCCGTTCCTTCCGGACGAGCGGCTCTTGCGCATCCTGCGCGACGCGGGCCTGCGCGGCGTCGTCACCCAGCGCATGCACCGCGTCTCCGTGGGGCTCCTGGAGACGTGGCTGGGCTCACCGCTGCCCTTCCTGGAGGCGGATGCGGCGGCGGTGGACGAGGCGGAGGACGCGGAGGTCCCGGACGTCATCGACGCGCCGCCGGACCGGCCCGCCTATCTCATCTACACCTCCGGCAGCACCGGTGAGCCCAAGGGCGTGGTGTGCACCTTCCGGGGGCTGTCGAACCTGGTGCACGGCGTGGCGCCGCTGCTGGGCCTGGGGCCGGACACGCGGCACCTCCAGTTCGCCAGCATCAACTTCGACGCGTCGGTGTGGGAGGTGTTCCCCACGCTGTTCGCGGGCGGCGCCGTGGTGCAGGGCTCGCGCGAGGACCTGCTGCCCGGCCGGCGCATGGCGGAGTACCTGCGCCAGCAGCGCGTGACGCACCTGTGCCTGCCGCCGTCGGTGCTGGGCAATTGGGGCCGCACGTGGACACGCTGCCGGACGTGGCGTGCGTGGTGATGGCGGGTGAGCGCTGCCCGGCGCCGCTCGCCGAGCGGTGGCACGCGTCCGGCCGCCGCGTCTTCAACGCCTACGGGCCCACGGAGGGGACGGTCTGCGCGACGGCGTACCGGGTGAAGGGCGGCGAGTCCCCCGTGCCCATCGGCCAGGCGCTGCGGCGTGCTGCTGCGCGTGGTTCACGT
>NZ_JBKGHJ010000835.1:0-2252 GCF_046520365.1 Corallococcus sp. 4LFB | reverse complement strand
TGCCGGTGGCCGCCGAGGTGTGGCACGAGTCGCGGGCCACCGCGATGGTGTTCGCCACCGCCTCGGGTGACATGCCCCACCCGGCCACCTTCGGTGAGCTGCGGACGAGCTTCCAGGCGTTCCACCAGGCGGTGCACCGCGCGCTGCCGAAGGAGCAGGGCTGGGTGCTGCACCTGCGCGGCTTCTCCGGCCGGCCCTCCGTGGACGCGGACGTGCTGGTGGACGTGGGCAGCCCGGTGCTCACCCCGGCGCAGCGGCCGGCGGACCTGGAGAAGCTCCTGTCGAAGCAAGGCCCGCTGGGCTGGCTGGGGCAGCGCGTGCGCTACCACGACGGCGCTCCGGAGCTGACGGGCCTCAACGACGCGAGCCCGCAGCAGGTCTTCTCCCGCACCTTCGGCGGGGCGCGGCTGGCCACGCTGTGGCTGTCCGAGCCGCTGCGCGGCGCCTTCGTGGGCCCCCGGCTCGCGGAGGAGGAGCTGGCCCTCACGGGCCTGACGCCCGAGGAGCCGCGCGAGTCTCCCGAGCGCGCGCTGCTGGCGGACCGGCTGGTGGCGCCCACGCAGCCGGTGTCCTCCGCGCTGAAGGAGCACTTCGCGGAGCTGACCGCCAGCGCGGAGCGCTACGTCGCGCAGCAGAACGTGCACGACCTGCGCGCGCTGGCGCAGACGAAGCGCGTGGGCAACGTCACGCGTCAGGTGAAGTCCGGCTACAGCGCCGAATACGGCCTGCCCTTCCTCCTGGTGGAAGCGCGGCAGGGCAAGCAGGTGCTGCGCGCCGTCTATTTCCTTCAGCAGCACCCGTCGCCGGCGAAGCGCGCGGAGCTGACCGCGGGTGACGCGGAGCTCGCGAGCACGGTGGACCTGGCGCTGCGGCACCGCCAGCCGGTGGTGTTGACCGGGGAAGTCTCCCGCGAAGAGGCCCGTCGATGAAGACCCGCAGCCGCGCCCTCGTGGCGCTCCTTGGCCTGATGGTGGGCCTGGCCCTCATCTGGGGCGCGAGCCTCGCCGTGCTGGGCAACATCGACACGCCCACCGCGCGGCGCGACGCGAAGTTCGTCAACGCCGAGCGCCTCATCTTCTACCGCCTGGAGCCGGGCCGGGAGATGCGCGTGCGCGTCCCCGCCGACGCGGAGGAGCTGCTCGTCGTCACGCACGAGCTGCTCCCCGACGGCACGCCCTACGCGCCGGAGAAGCAGTACCAGTACGGCCTCAAGGCCATCCTGCGCGGGCCGGACGGCGTCCTCCTGGAGCGCGCCATCTTCACGCGCACGCGCCAGAGCAAGGGCCAGCCGCAGGAGGACGGCACGTTCCTGGAGGAGAGCGCCTTCACGACGCACGCGGAGCAGCAGGTGACGGACGAGCGCGAGTTCGTGCTGCGCCTGCCCAAGGAGCGGCCGGACTACGCCGTGCTCTACCTGCGGCCCGCGGGCACCAACGACACGCTGCTGGCGCGCGTGTACGTCCGCGCGCACCGCACGCTGCCGCTGCTGGCGTCGCAGAAGCTGGCCCAGGCCCGGGCGGAGGTGCGCGCCGGCCGCGCCACCTTCGAGCCCTTCGAGAAGCTCTCCGGCGAGACGCGCCGCTGGCTCGCGGAGGAGCACTGGGAGCGCCTCAACGCGGAGGGCGAGGCGGGCACGGACTACCAGATTGAGCCCGTCTACCGCACCGCCTACCGGCTGCCGCTGGTGGAGGCCACCGAGTCCGTGCAGGAGCGCCTGGGCGCCGGCCGCGCCGTGGCCCTCAACGTCACCGGGCCCGCGAAGCCGGTGCTGTGGCTGTGGAGCGACGCGACGGACGCGAAGGCGCAGCCGCACGGCCCCGTGACGGTGCGGACGCTGTCCGCGGACGGCACGGCCCACACGCTGGAGCTGCCGGGCCCCGTGGCGGGCTCGCCCATGTCGCATCCGCTGGAGCTGCCGGAGGGCGTGCACACGGTGATGGTGCGCAACGACGGCCAGGAGGACCTGCGCTACACGGTGGAGGGGCCCTTCGAGTCGTGGCTGCTGCCCGCGCAGTCGCGGCCCTCGCCCGGGGTCGCGTCGGAGGGCCGCGTGGCCTTCCTGCCGGACACGCGCCGCACGGAGGCGTTCGCCACCGGCCCGGCGTGCCCGGTGCTGGAGCTGGACATCGATCCGCGCATGGACGCGGTGGGCGGCTGGTGCGCATGACGCGCGCTCGCTGGACCGCGCGCCCTCGCGCGAGCCGCTGCACCTGAGCCTCACGGTGCTGGATGGCCAGGGCCAGTCGCTGGGC
>NZ_JBKGHJ010000834.1:0-2254 GCF_046520365.1 Corallococcus sp. 4LFB | reverse complement strand
CCACCTCGCGCAGGCGCTCCACCTCGTGCATCAGCCGGACGGGCGCCGCGTCTCGCGGCCAGCCTTCCGCCTCCACGCGGCGTCGCAGCGCGGCCAGCGTCGCGTCCACCTCCGGCTGGGCCGCGGCCACCTCCCGCAGCAGCTCGAAGTGGTTGCGCGTCCGGTCCTTCCAGAAGAAGGACTCCAGCACGCCCTTGAGCGTGCGGTAGCGCAGGCGCGTGGCCTCCAGGAGGTCCGCTCGGTCCTCCAGCCGCGCTTTCAAATCGTCCGGACGGGTGGCCACGCCCCCATCATAAGGAGCCGCCGCGCCGGGCGCAGGCCTCCCCTTGGCGCGGAGCGTCGGGCTTGGAACGCTGCCACCCTCCCGGCGTGGGAAGGTGGACGACAGCCCTGCTCAGACGCGCATGGGCATGACCACGGCGGTGAAGCTGCGGTCGCCAGGGCCGTGCAGCACGCCCGGGCTGTGCTCGTCGCCCAGCTCGAAGCTGACCTCGTCCGTGTCCGTCACACCCAGCACGTCCATCAGGTAGCGGGCGTTGAAGCCGATGGTGATGTCGTTGCCCTTGTAGTCCACGTCCAGCGCGTCGCGCGCCTCACCCAGGTCCGGGTTGCTGGCGGTGATGAGCAGCTTGCCATTCTCCAGGCCAATCCGGATGGCGTTGCTCTTGTCCGCGGACAGGAGCGCGATGCGCTTGAGGCCCTCCAGCAGGCGCACCTTCGGGACGAGGACGACCTTCTCGCCCTCCTTGGGGATGACGCGCTGGTACTCCGGGAACTGCCCGTCGATGAGGCGCATCACCATGGTGAGGCCTGGCTTCTTGAACAGCGCCGAGTTCTCCGCGAACCCCAGGTGGCACTCCGCGTCCGGGGCCTCGTCCAGGAGGCGCTTCAACTCCATCAAGCCCTTGCGCGGGATGATGACGCCGCTCTTGAGCTTGAAGTCGCCGGACATCTCCCGCTCGATGAGCGACAGCCGGTGGCCGTCCGTGGCCACCATGCGGACCTTGCCGCTCTGCTGCGGCTCGAAGAAGACGCCGTTGAGGATGTAGCGCGTCTCGTCGCTGGAGATGGCGAACTGGGTCTTCTTGATCATCTCAAGAAGGACGTTGCCGGAGATCTGCACCAGCGGCGCGCTCTCCTCCTTGGGCAGCTTCGGGTACTCCTCGGCGGCCATGCCGACGATCTTGAAGTGCGCGGAGCCGGAGGAGATGTCGACGTAGTTGTTCGCCAGCTTCTTGAGCGTGACCTCCGCGTCCGGGAGGTTCTGCACGATGTCGAAGACGTACTTCGCGCTCAGCGTGACGGCGCCCGGCTTGGCCACGTCCGCGGGGTGCTCGGACACGATGCCGATGTCCAGGTCGAAGGCCGTGACCGTGATGCTGCCCTTGTTCGCCGTGAGCAGCACGTTGGCGAGGATGGGCATCGTCGTCTTGCGCTCCACGATGCCCTGGGCGCGGTAGAGGGCCTTCTTCAGCTCGTCGGCGGCGATGCGGAATTCCATCGTGGGCGTCCTTACAGGTCACGGCCCCGGAGGCCGCACTGACGGGCCGGATGTAGCCTGCGCATGCAGGAGCGTCAACGAAGGGAATCGCCCATGATCCCTCTTGCGAACGGCCCTCAGAGGACCTACGGCCCCGCGAGCCGGACTGTCCGGGTGTCCAGGTGGGACATGGAGGAAAAAGACCCCAGCCGCCCTGGTGGGCGGGCGCGCGGCCGGGCAGAGTGGACCCGGCCGTGCCCCTCCCGCGTTGAAGGAGGGCACCCCGTCCTCCTTCTGGAGTCGCCATGAACGCCCGCTCCCTGATCCTGTCCGCCGTGCTCGTGCTCGGCCCGGTGGCGTGCAGCACGCCGTCCTCCCCCTCCGCGCAGCCGTCCGGTGATGTGTCCGGCGCGGCGGCCCCCACCGACCTGAAGCGGACCGTGGTGGACGCCCCCGCGGGCGACACCAACGAGCCCGGTACGGCCGCCGCCCCCACCCCCCCACCCGGAGACGCCACCATGACCAACAGCACCGTCTACATCGTCAAGGACAACGGGAAGCGCTGCTTCGCGCCGCCCTGCGACCACTACGACCTGTTCAGCGCGGACGCGCCGGACAAGAAGCTCCAGTCCGTCCACGAAATCGACCTGAGCGCCGTCACCAGCGGGGACGACGCGAAGACGGGCGAGCTGCTGCAGCGCGCCGCCAAGGGCGGCCCCGGCCTCAAGGTGGAGGGCTCGCTGGACAAGCGGGCCAAGGCCGGCCCCGCGGGCG
>NZ_JBKGHJ010000833.1:0-2260 GCF_046520365.1 Corallococcus sp. 4LFB | reverse complement strand
CGCAGGCAGCCGCTCCGACGCGGTCGCGCTCAGCACGACGACGTCGCCACGGATTGGCAGTCCAGCACCGGCACGCCAGCGGAAGCCACGTCCGACGCGGTCGCGCTCGATTCGAGCGAGGTCGCCACGGATTGGCAGTCGGCGAATCCGCGCAGGCAGCCGCCTCCGATGCGGTCGCGCTCGATTCGAGCGAGGTCGCCACGGATTGGCAGTCGGCGCGGGAGAGATTGCTCTCGGGTCGGAGGATGTCGCCACGGATTGGCAGGCCAACGCGGCCGCATCCGCGCAGACGTCCACTGACGGGAGCGCCCCCGGTTCAAGCGATGGCGTGACGGGCGAAACGCCCGCCGAGGAGATCGCGCTCGATTCGAGCGAGGTCGCCACGGATTGGCAGTCGGACAGCGCCACGTCCGCGCAGTCCTCCGCTGAGGAGATTGCGCTCGGCTCGAATGACGTCGCGACGGAGTGGTCGGCTTCCGGCAACGAGCCGGCAACGGATGCTTCGGTGGAAACCCCTGCCGAAGAGATTGCGCTCGACGCGAGCGAGGTCGCTTCCCCGGAAGCCCCGCCGAGGAGATCGCGCTCAGCACGGACGACGTCGCGACGAACTGGCAGTCCGCCAGCGGAACTCCGGCGGAGTCCTCCGCCGAGGAGATCGCGCTCGACGCGAACGATGTCGCCAACGAAGGCGACGCGGACTGGTCCGACGGCAGCGCGGCCTCGGCGGTCGCGGCTGGCGTGGAGGCCCAGACGTTCGACGTGGCCGACCTGGGCGCCGAAGAGGAGCAGCAGCTCACGCCGCCGCCCTCCCCGTTCGCGAATGACTCGGGCGTCCCGTCGCTGCGGATCCGCAGCATCCAGGTCGGTCCGGACATCGAAGCCGACACGCTGGAGCTTGGCGCGGACGATGTCGAGCCCGAGGCCGGAGCAGCCCAGGCCTCGGAACAGTGGGGCGAGCTGAGCGGCAGTGCCGACGAAGCCGTGCCGCTGGCCACCGCGGCCGAGTCCCTCGCCGAAGCGCAGTCCACCGAGCCTTCCGCGTGGAGCGCCGCGGGCGGCGATGCGCAGCAGTGGTCCGCCGAGGGCGCGCCCTCCGACGCGACCGACACCGTGGGCTTGCAGGACGCGTCCGCCGCCATCGAGCTGCAGCCCGAGTGGGCCGCCGACGCCGTGGAGCCCGCCGCCGAGGACTCGGCCCCCATCGAGCTCCAGCCCGAGTGGGCCTCCACCGCGTCGTCCGAACAGCCCACCGCGGACGCCGCGTCCGCCTGGGATGCCCCGGCCGCCGAATCCGAGGGGTCCGCATCCGCGTCGGTGCCGTCCGCTGACGTCCAGGGCGGATGGACGCCGCCGTCCGAAGAGGCTCCGCTGATCGAGGCCCAGTCCGAATGGGCCACCCCGGAAGCCGAAGCCGCGCCCATCGCCCAGGCATCCGACGGGAGCGCCACGGAAGAAGCCGCGCCCATCGAGGCCCAGCCCGAGTGGGCCACGGAAGAAGCCGCGCCCGTCGAAGCGCAGCCTGAATGGGCCACGTCGGAAGGCACCACGCCAGTCGCCGAGCAGGCCGAATGGGGCACGGCGGAGGCCGCGCCGCTGGATGCACAGGCCACCTCCGGAGGCGCAGCCGCCGTTCCCACGCAGCCGCAGTGGGCCGCGAAGAAGCCGCGCCCGACTGCGCGCACGCCGAGTGGGCCACGACTGAAGCCGCCGAGCCGTCGCCGCTCAGTCCGAGTGGGCCACCGAGGAAGAAGCCGCGCCGATTGAGGCGCAGCCTGAATGGGCCACCGAGGAAGAAGCCGCGCCCGTTTCCGAGCAGTCCGCGTGGGCCACCACGGACGCCGCGCCGGTCGCTGCTCAGTCCGAGTGGGCGAATGCTGAAGCCGCTACGCCGGTCGCTGCTCAGTCCGAGTGGGCTGCTGCTGAAGGCACCACGCCGGTCACTGCTCAGCCGGAATGGGCCACTGATGAAGCCGCTACGCCGGCGGCAGCGCAGTCGGAATGGGCCACGGAAGAAGCCGCCCCCATCGAAGCTCAGCCTGAGTGGGCCACCGAAGAGGCCGCTTCGCCTGCGGTAGCGCAGACGGAGTGGGCCGCGACGCAAGAAGCCGCTCCCATCGAAGCCCAGCCGGAATGGGCCACGGAAGAAACCGCTACGCCCGCGGCAGCGCAATCGGAGTGGGCCACGGAAGAAGCCGCGCCTATTGAAGCCCAGCCTGAATGGGCCACGGAAGAGGCCGCGCCCGTCGCCGCTCAGCCCGAG
>NZ_JBKGHJ010000832.1:0-2260 GCF_046520365.1 Corallococcus sp. 4LFB | reverse complement strand
GGACGACGAGCCCGCGGTGGGCCGCGTGCTCCAGCGGCTGTTGCGCGGCCACGACGTGGAGGTGGCCACGAGCGGGCGCCAGGCGCTGGAGCGCATGTCGCGGGCCCCGGGCTTCGACGCGGTGCTGTGCGACGTGATGATGCCGGACCTCGCCGGCCGCGACGTGTACGAGGCCGTGCGGCGCGAATACCCGGGCCTGGAGCGCCGCTTCGTCTTCGTGTCCGGCGGCGCCTTCACCTCGGGCGCGCGCGAGTTCCTGGAGCGCATCCCCAACCCGCTGCTGGAGAAGCCCTTCGACGAGGCGCGCGTGCGCGGCGCCGTGGAGGAGCTGGTGCGGCACGGCCCGCCGGACGCGGGCTGAGCCCAGGCCGTCTCCGGGTCCGGATCCGCCCCATCGGTCATCGGGAGGAGGGTCCTCCCGGTGACCGATGCGCCCACAGGACGGCTCTGCGAGCGTGTGCTCGTCCGCTCGCACCCCTTGGGGGAAGGTCCGCCGCGCATGAACCGCACCAAACTGCTGCTGTCCCTCGCTGGCCTGCTGTTCCTGGGCGCGCTCGCGCTCGACGCGCGTTCGTTCTTCGCGAAGACCTCGTCGCACCCGCCCATGGTCGACACCCGCCCCAACGGGCACACGCGCCGGGGCGCGCCCACCCCGGGGGCCCTGGACCAGACCCACACCGTGGTGCAGCCGGGTGAAGCGGCCGTCAACGGGGTGCTGCCCGTCGTGCTGGGCCAGCCCGCGTCCGGCAACGGCGGCCCGGTGGAGCTCACGGGCAAGCTGTCCGGCGCCTACGTGAAGGCGGGGCCTGGGGAAGCCTTCGCGGTGTTCGAGCTGTCCGCGCGCCTGCCGGAGAAGACCCAGCGCGTGCCGGTGAACCTGGCGCTGGTGGTGGACCGCTCCGGCTCCATGGATGGCGGCAAGCTGGCGGACGCGAAGCGCGCGGCCCAGGAGCTGGTGCGGCAGCTGCGCGAGGGGGACCGGCTGGCGCTGGTGCACTACGGCTCCGACGTGACGGTGGTGCCCAGCGTGAAGATTGACGACACCACGCGCCGCGAGCTCCTGGGCACCATCGAGGCCATCCAGGTGAACGGCGGCACGAACATGAGCGGCGGGCTGGTGGCGGGCGCGGAGGCGGTGCGCGCGTACGCCAGCGACTACCGGGTGACGCGCGCCATCCTGCTGAGCGACGGCGAGCCCACCGAAGGCGTGACGTCCAACGCCGGGCTCTTCTCCGAGGTGGGGAGGATCCGCGAGACGGGCATCACCGTGAGCGCGCTGGGCGTGGGCACGGGCTTCAACGACACGCTGATGCGCGGCATGGCCGAGCGCGGCGGCGGCTTCTCCGGCTTCATCAGCGACTCCTCGCAGCTGGCCTCCATCTTCACCCGCGAGCTGGAGCAGGCCGCCAGCACCGTCGCTCGCAACGTGAGCCTGACGCTGACGCTGCCGCCCGGCGTGAGCGGCGTGGAGGTGATGGGCCTGCCGTCCACGCGCGAGGGCGACACCGTGCGCATCCCCCTCTACGATTTGACGGGCGGCCAGTCCGCGCGCGTGGTGGTGAAGCTGACGCTGGACG
Organism: Corallococcus sp. 4LFB; assembly: GCF_046520365.1. Classification (NCBI taxonomy): domain Bacteria; kingdom Pseudomonadati; phylum Myxococcota; class Myxococcia; order Myxococcales; family Myxococcaceae; genus Corallococcus; species Corallococcus sp. 4LFB. The sequence goes on along the minus strand of NZ_JBKGHJ010000832.1, from coordinate 683 downwards.
CGCCCTCGGACGCGAAGGACATGAACGTGCTGGACGCCGCGGTGGCGTACGTGGACGTGACGGCCAACCTGCCGTCGCGGGTGACGCTGGCCCTGGGCGCGAAGGTGACGGACGACGTCCAGGTGGTGCACGCGAACCTGGACCGCGACGTGCGCGTCCACGCCATCCGCGCGCTGGGCACGCAGCAGCTGCAAGCGGCCGCGGAGGCGATGAAGAGCGGCGACCGCAGGGGGGCGCTCGACCTGCTGGGCAACGCGCGTCGACTCTTCGGCACCTCGGCGGCCGCGCTCTCGGGGGAGCTTGCGGACGTGGACCAGACCCAGGCAGCCTACGGGAACGCCCGGAGCGACGCGGACGTGCGGGATGCGTCCATGGCGCTCAAGAAGAAGACGATGAAGAACTTCGGGCAGAGCAACTCCTACTAGTCACTCCCGACGTACGGAACGGTGCGCCATGTCGCTCTCCATCCAACTCATCCGGCGGGAGGACTTCGAGTCGCGCTGCCTGTCCGCGCTCGTGGGCGCCGGGGCCATGGCGATGGTGGCCGGCGTGGCGCGGCAGGTGCTGCGCGTCCCGGTGGAGCCGGGCTACTTCGCGCTGATGGCGGCGGCCGTCACCGCGGTGAAGCCGCGGGTGACGGAGAACGCCCTGGTGCGCGGCGGCGATGGTGCTGACGCCCGCCC
>NZ_JBKGHJ010000831.1:0-2286 GCF_046520365.1 Corallococcus sp. 4LFB | reverse complement strand
CCCCACGCCAGCGCCGGGCAGGCAGGCGGGCCCCACCTCCAGACGCCCCACCCCCGCCCGGCCACCAGGGGGAATCTCCTGGAAATGCCAGGGGTTACTGAACATGTGTCCAGACCTCCGAACGGAGGGGGACCTGGCGACCCGGCGCGTGAACCGGGCATGTCAGACCCCTCGCGTAGAAATGATCGCGTGAGCCACTCGACCCCGCCATCGTCTCCGTCGCGAGTCCTGGAGCAGCGCAATCTCCTGGGAGGCCTGGACCTCCTGCCGGTGATGAGCCCGGGCAGCCGCAAGCGCGCGCGTCAGTTCCACGTGCCCACGGAGCGCAAGCTGGGGTTCGCCGCCGCGCTGGCGCTGGTGGTGGAGCACGGGCGGGAGAAGGCCAAGGAGACGGGCACCACGTCCATGACGCGCTGCCCGCGCTGCGGCCACGTGGGCCCCACGGAGCAGGACTTCGGCTTCCGCATCATGAGCCGGGGCCAGCGCCGTCCGCAGTCCTGGTGCCGCGGCTGCCGCGGCCAGCACCTGGAGCCGGTGAACGCCTCCCAGCCCCGCCCCGAGGACGGCTGGCTGTTCCCGCCGGAGCCCGCGAGCAAGCCGAAGGCGAAGGCGGCGGGCAAGTCCGGCAAGCCCAAGGCGAAGAAGCGCGCCCGCCGCGACAACGAAGACCTCACCTGAGCGCCGCGCGGTACCGGCCGTGCCCGGGGTGATTCCCGGGCCGCAAGTGCCGCCGCACGCGTGCCCCCTGTCATCCCGCGCCACCGGGCGCCCGCGTCCCGCATGCTCCCGGAGCGGCCCCTGTCCCGCCCGTCGCCAGGGATGGCATCACCCCGCCGGGGTCCCTACCTCTCCTCCAAGGAGGACCTCCATGTCCGTGCGGACCCGAGTGGCAGGTATCAAGAACAAGCGACGCGTGGATCCCCATGCGGCCCAGCCGAGCGTGCAGGCCAGCAAGGGGCGCAAGACACTGGCCCATGACGACGAGGCGGCGCTGTTGCGGCAGAAGGAGCTGAAGCGCGTGACGCTGGGCCCCGCCGCCAGCGACCACGGCCCCCGGCGCAACAACCGGGGCACCGGGCTGCGGGGGCGAAAGAAGGCGCCCAGCCAGATCCACATCAAGCGCGCGGGCGGCCCGCGCGACCGCTCCCGGCTGCACGGGGGCTGAGCGCGAAGAGCCACTGGAACGACGACGCCCCGCGTGGGAGACGGAAGAGCCCTCTTCGTGAGGGAACCGCCTTCCACCGCGGGGCGCGGTGCGTCTGGCCTTGAGTCGCCGGTCAGTAACCGACGTAGCCGCTGCCGCTGTTGAGGCCCTGGATGCCGGGGACGTTGGACACGGAGCCGTAGCGGGCGATGGAGTAGCGGACGCCGGCGATGATGTTGTCCACCGGGTTGCGGATGTTGTCGTGGCCGGGGAGCTTGTACGCGTCGAACGTCGGCTGGATGGTCTGCATCAGGCCGATGGACGGGGTGCCCTTCTGGGCGTTGGAGTCCCAGTTGTTGATGGCGTTCGGGTTCCCGCTGGACTCGTGCTGGATGATCTTCGCGATGTCCTGGGGGTTCATCTTGTCCGTCGGGACGCCGTTGGCCTTGAGGATGTCCATGGCCTGCTGGATCCAGTCACCGACCTGGCCCGGGGGCACGTCACCCACGGCCTGCGAGCCCTGCGTCTGCTGCGTCCCGCCCGTCAGGTTCGGCCCGTTGCTGGCGCCCTGCGCCTGGAACTCATCCTTGCTGCCCGGGATGTTGAGCGTCGCCCCCGCGTAGATGAGGTCCTTGTTGGTGATGTTCGGGTTCGCCTTCACCAGCGAATCCACGTCCGTGTTGTAGCGCTTGGCCAGCGCGCTCAGCGTGTCACCCGACTTGATCTTGTAGTCCATGGGGGGAGGGACCTTTGCGATTGCCGAAAACGTCGATGCCTGATTCTCGGAATCTGGTTCGCGGAGTTTCGCCTACACTTGCGGTTTTGTAGGTGCTTTCACGCGGAGTCCTGCCCGGGACCGACTTCCTGGACGCCTCCGGTGGGACCGGCGCCAGAACAGCCCCAGCAGGACGGCGAGTGTCGCGCCCAGGCCTCCGGGGCCGCTGGCGCACCCGCTGTCCTCTCCGTCCTCCGGTGCCCGAGGGTCGGCGGTGGCCTCGCAGGGGGTGAAGCAGCGGCAGGCGTCGTCGCCGTCCACCTCCAGCCGGGCGCATACCCCCCGGGCGCCGCAGGCCGCGTCCTCCGTGCAGGCCGCGCCATAGGTCCCGGCCTGGAGCGCGGGCAGGAGGCACCGGGCGGGGGCG
>NZ_JBKGHJ010000830.1:0-2288 GCF_046520365.1 Corallococcus sp. 4LFB | reverse complement strand
CTTCTTCGGAGCGGCGGGTTCAGCGCTCTCCGCCGTCACCTCGGGCTTCGGCTTGGGCGGGCGGCCGCGCTTCTTCGGAGCGGCGGGTTCGGCGCCTTCGGCGGGCTTCGCCTTGGGCGGACGGCCGCGCTTCTTGGGGGCGTCCTCGGCCGCCTCCTCGCCGCCTTCCTCCTCGCCACCCTCCTCGGAGGACTCCTCGTCGGATTCGGACTCGGCCTGCGGCTCCTCGTCCGAGGGCAGGTCCAGCTCTCCGCCCTCCAGACCCATGAGGTCGCCGTCCAGGTCCAGGTCGTCCTCGTCGCCACCGGGCCGCGCGAACTCCGCGGCGGTGCGCTTGGGACGCTCCTTCCCGGGCGGGAAGAGGACGATGTCGATGGAGTCCTCGGCGTTGGCCTCGGCGGTGCCCAGCGCGGCGGCGACCTCCGACACCAGCAGGTGCCGGGCGTTGTCGTAGAGCTCGCGCTCCTTGGTGGGCAGCGGCCGCAGCTCACTCAGGACCTGGAGGCCCTTGACGACCTCCGCCAGCCCCAGGATGCCGCCCTGGGTCATGCGGTCCAGGTTGGTGCGCGCGCGCTGCTTCCAGTCCAGGTCCGCCTTGTCACTGTCCGAGCGGAGGAACGCGTAGATCTCCTCCACGTCCGCCGGACTGGCGACCTTGCGCACGCCGATGGAGATGATTTTTCCCTGCGGCACCATCACGACCGCGCCGTCTTCCTCGCGGCGCATGGTGACGAAGGTGAGGCTCTGTCCGGCCACCTCTTTCACATCAATGGCGGCGACGCGACAGACCCCCTGGTTGGGGTAGACGACCCGGTCTCCAACCTGGAGCTGGAGTTCAGCGGACCCTTCTGGCATGGCCCCCTCGTGAGCGGGTGGATGAGCACTGAAGCGAGCGCCCGGTCGTAGCACCGTGCCCCGCCGGATGCCACGAGATTACCGGGGAAGCATTGTCATCCGGTCGGCATTGCGCTGCGCTTCCAGCAGCCGGGCCATGACCTCGTGCGCCTGCGCGTCCAGGACAGCGTCGATCTGGGCATCGGTCGGCCCCTCGTCCGCCGTGCTTCCGGGCCGCGCGTCCACGCGGGTGGAAAGTCCCACCGTGGCCATCACCGCGATCCCCAAGCCCAGCACCGCCAGCAGCTTCTTCATGAGCGTCCTCCGTGGCGGCCCAGGGTAGGGGCGCGTCCCGGATGATCAATTTTTCGGCTACAGGCTGGCGCTGCCCTGTAGCGGCCCGTCGCGCGCGCTACTGGTGCAGCGGCGCCACCGGCGTCACCTCCAGCGTGAGGCCGCCGGCGTTGTCGTTCACGTCGTCGTCGGGGAACGCGAGCCGCAGCCAGCTCGCGCCGCGCAGCACCGTGGGCTGGTTGACCTCCAGCACCTCCAGCGTGCCCGGCGCCATGGCCGGAGACGCTCCCGCGCCGTGCAGCGCGAGCACGCCGCCCACCGCTCCGCCGCCAAAGCCCCCGCGTGCGCGCCGGCTCCTGCGCCGCGCGCACGACGACGCGGTAGGTGGTGGACGGGTCCAGCTCCCGGAGCGTGAAGCCGTCCAGGGGCGACAGCGAGACGGCGTGCCGACGCGCGTCCAGGAGCAGGGTGGTGATGGCGCCGCTCGCCTGTTCGCGCACGTGCACCTGGAGGGCGCCGCGGTTGTCGTCGGGGCGGTCGTCCCAGAGGAACACGTAGAGGACGGAGGCGTCGCGCACCAGCACCTCGTCCGCGCCCACCAGGCCGAAGCTGTCGCGCGCGGCCAGGGCCGTGCCGCCCTCCAGGAAGTAGACGGCCTGCGCCACCGGCAGCGGGCCCCCCACCGACACGCGGCCCTCCACGCGCAGGCCGTAGGCGCGGGAGGGATCCAACCGCATGCGCGCCGCCTGGGACGGAGGGACGCGCAGGGCGTGCGCCACCGCGCTGAGCGCGAACGGGCCTCCCGAGGAGTAGCGCGCGAAGAAGGCGGGCACGTTGTCCGGGCCCGCGCGGGCAGGGCGCGCGCCAGGGCCGGATGCTTTGGCGTGAGCCGCGCGTGGACCGCCAGCGTGGTGCCGCGCTCGGCGTGCACGCGCTGGCTGAAGGGCACCATGCCCGGCAGCAGCACCTCCAGCACGTGCTCTCGGTCCGACGGCAGCTGGGTGACGAGCGTGGGCGTCGTCTCCCGCAGCATCCGGCCGTCCACGCGGATGGTGGCGCCCGGGGGGGAGGAGCTGAGCTCCACCGCGAACGTGTTGGAGCCGCCCATCACCAGGCCCAGCCAGGTGGCCACCAGCGCGGCCACCACCACCGGCGCGCCG
>NZ_JBKGHJ010000082.1:0-21916 GCF_046520365.1 Corallococcus sp. 4LFB | reverse complement strand
CGCGCGCCGCTACGTCGGCAATCCCTCACGGCACGTCGTTGGCCGGACGGTTACGGCAAAAGGCTCCGAGCAGCAGAAACTGCTGGAACGCATCGCGGAGCTGGAGCGCCGCGTGGCCGAAGACCTGGAGAAGCAACGAGCCATCTCCCAGGCCCAGCTCACGCGGACGGGGCACGTCTACGTCATCTCCAACATTGGCTCGTTTGGGGAAGGTGTGTTCAAGCTGGGAATGACGAGGAGGCTCGTGCCCCAGGACCGCATCGACGAGCTGGGGGATGCATCCGTGCCCTTCGAGTTCGACGTCCACGCCATCATCCGGACCTCGGACGCCCCGGCGCTGGAGAACGCACTCCACAAGACGTTCGCGAACAGGCGCGTCAACCGCATCAATGAGCGCAAGGAGTTCTTCCGCGTCAGCCTGGATGAGATCGCCCAGGCCGTGCGCAAGCACCACGGGGAGTTCGAGCTGACCCAGCTCGCGGAGGCCGCGGAGTACCGCAAGACAGTGGCACTCATCGAGGATGAGCACCAGAGCAGCAAATCCTCAAGAGTCGCTGCCCGGTCCGAGATCGCAGCTTGAACATTCATGGGACGGCACGATGAGTGACAAGCGACCGCCTGAGCAGTTGATAATGCCAGCCCTTCAGCCCTGGCTGAGTACGAAGCCAGTGGGCGAAGCGCTTGATGAAAAGCGGGCGGCAGCGCGCAGCAGCCTGCTCAAGGCACTGGCCGACTCAAATTTTGCAACCATCGAGCAGAGGGTTTGCCTTATTCTGCGCGACTTCCCGGAAACGCGAGACAGCGACACAGCGCTGCTCATCAGATACTGGAGAAAATTTCAATCAGACATTCTTCTGGAGTGGAGGCCATTTCAAATGGAGGCGCTCTTCGACCTTGAGAAGATGGAGTCCATTTCACGTGCCAGACGGCACGTACAGAATGACCTGGAGCTTTTCCAGGCGACGCCTCGTACGCTTTCTCTTCGAGGAGAAGCACAGATAGAACTTCATCAGTATCTGGCCACGAGGCATGAAGGGGCGCCCGAACTGAGATTCTATCTAGATGAAACTGGCAATGATCCTCAAAGCCGCTTCACGGGTATCGGTGGCATCTGCATTCTTGACTGGCGACAGTTCGAAATGCAGCACGAAGCACTAAAATATTGGCGCGACAAACAGGGCTGGCCCGAAACGCTCCACTTCAACAAGGTGACAACCGACATTGGGCCTTACCTGAAGCTTCTGGCCGAACTCAAAAAGCGCCGAGCGGGAATTTTATTCACGGGTTACGCGGCCCCCGCTCGACGCAACAAGCAGGAGATGTACATTGCACTGATCGGACAACTGGTCACAGATGCATTGAAGCGCGCCGAAAGCCTGGGTTGCCTCAATTCGCCCCGAACCATGACCATCATCAAGGAGCGCGAGGATGGGTTCGACGCACTTTACTTGAAGGCGCTGGAGGCTTCTCTCCACGAGCTGCTTGCAAGAGATTTCCCGGGCCGTGTGTACCTTGAAGCTGTGACCCCCATGCCTAAAGGACGTGAGGTCCTGCTCGAATGCGCTGATATCATAGCCTCAGGCATGTATCGGCGAGAAGTTTCCGGTGGGCGTCACAGCAAGGACGTCCTCGCGGAAGCAGTCATGAATACGGCTGGCTTTGAAGACAGTAACGATCCAGGGGCACTCTATCGATATTTCACACCTAAATGATCCCCAAAGGCTCTTCGAGTCAGAGCGCTCTACCCCTGCGAGAGTGACGCACCGCAAGGCGTCTGGCGCAGGCGCGTCCTCACCACGCTCCTGAGCGTTGGTACGTGCAGTGGATCGTCTCCCTCGACGAGTTCTTCTGCAATACCTCCATGGCACGCGACTACGGCTGGGCCCCGATGGGCCGGCGCTCACCTCATGACCATGTCGACAGGTCTCGCCTGTGACGACGACGACCCGGCATCATCTGGGAACGAAGACCGGCTCGAAGACAGCGTGCCGGATTGGTACAAGTACACGCTGGACCTTCCGATGGTGCGCGCGCCCGGAGAGAAGGCCGTGTACTGCTCCGCGAACATCAACCTGCTGGGCGGCGTCCTCCGCAACACCACCCGCACCTGGATCCCCGAGTTCTTCACCAGGAACGTCGCCACGCCCCTCCAGATGCGCGGCTACCATCTGGACCTCATGCCCGACGGCGAGCAGTACCTCGGCGGCGGCATCTACATGCGCCCCCGAGACGCGCTGAAGCGCGGGCAGTTCTACCTCTCCGGTGGGACCTGGAACGGAAAGCGCGTTGTGAGCCAGCGCTGGGTGGAATGCTCCACCGCGAACCATTCAACGATAGGAGACGGACGGACCTACGGCTACACGTGGTGGCGCCATGAGCTCCGCGTCGGCGACCGTGTGTATTCGAAGTGCGAGGCCAGCGGGAACGGCGGACAACTGGTGATGGTCGTCCCGGAGCTGGACCTCGTCGTGCTGTTCACCGCGGGCAACTACAACCACGTCGCCATCTGGCGGAAGTTCCGTGAGGCTCTGCTGCCCCGGTACCTCCTGGCCACGGTCACCGGCAAATGACCGCTCCTCTGATACCCTCCCCGGCCGTCATGAAAACGCCCTGCCTGCTCCTGATGGCCCTGACGTGCGCCCTCTTCCTCCCCGCCTGCGGTGAGCCCGAGTGCACTCCGGAGAGCTGCGCGAACGGCTGCTGCTCCGTGAGCAACGTGTGCGTTCTCGATCTTGGCGACTCCGTCTGCGGCTCCAACGGCGCCCACTGTGAGAGCTGTCCCGACGGCAATGTCTGTCGGCTCGATACCCGGGCCTGTTACGCGGGCGTGATGCGGACGCGGGTGCAGCCCCGCCGGGCCGTCATCGCGGACGTGGACCCGGACACGGGCGAGGACTGGGATTCCGACGGCTCCCCGCCCGACGTCGTCGTGGAGATGCGCTGCCCCTCCGCTCCGGAGCGCACCCGCACCGCCGAGGACGAAGACTGGGAGCCCGAATGGCGCTCGGGCAGCTGTGAGGTCATCACGTCCAACCTCCTCCAGCACCCCATCGCGATCTCCATCTTCGACAACGATGACTTCACCTTCGATGACGAGTTCGGCGGCACCTCCTACCAGGTCACCCGCGCGGACCTGAACCGGGGCCACATCGAGCTCGCGTTTCCTCCCATCGTGGAGTCCCTGGTCATCGAGCTGACCCACACCTATTCGACCCAATGAGCAGTCCGCCGCTGTAACCGTCCCGGCGCCCGGGGCGTAGCCCAGTGCATGCGCCCTCTCGCCCTGCTCCTGCCGCTCCTGTTCGCCAGCGCCTGCGGTCCCTCCTCCTCCGTGGATGAGGGGCTCGGCGTCATCCAGGAACTCGACACGTCCGAACAGGGCATCACCGCGTTCGTGCGCTCCGGCCAGTACAGCTCCTGGCTCGCGGAGCCCTCCGTCCACGACACGCGCGCCCCTCACGGCAGCAAGGTCCGCGTCTTCTTCAACGACGTCGTCGCGCGCTCGCTCCGGGAAGGCAATGCCACCCATCCCCTGGGCAGCATCGTGGTGAAGGAGCTCTTCGAGGACGACGGGAAGACGCTCCGGGGCCACGCGCTGGACGTGAAGGTCGCGGAAGGGCCCGGCAAGGACACCTGGATCTTCTACGAGGGCTTCGGCCCGGCCTACTCCAACAACTACTACGGCCGCGCCCACTCCTCCTGTCACGGCTGCCATTCCGACGGGAAGGACTACGTCACCTCTCCGCTCCCCTGAAAACACAACGGGCGGCCCCCTCGCGAGGACCGCCCGCCCTGCAAGGCCTTGCCGTGCCTACCGCGCCGCGGACTTGCGGCGCATCAGGAACACGCCCAGGCCCACGCCCGCGGCCCACTTCGCCGCCGCGGCCAGGGGCGTCTTGCCCAGGGGCACCGGCTGACTCTGGTAGCGCGGCTGGGGCGGGACCGGACGGAAGTCCGTGGCGCCGGGCAGTTTCGCGCCCTGCTGCTCCGCCTCCGACTTCGTGACGTTCGGGCCCGGCGCATCCGGGTCGCGCGCGCCCGGCGACTTCCCGTCCGGCGACTTGTGCTCGAGGATGCCGTTGATCTCCGCCCCAGCAGCACGACGATGCAGGAGATCTGCATCCACAGCAGCATCACGATGACACCGCCGATGGCGCCGTAGTTCACGTCATACGAGCCGAAGTTCGCCACGTACTTCGAGAATCCCCACGAGGCGAGCACCCAGATGACCACGCTCACCACCGAGCCCGGGGTGATGAACTTGAACTTCTGCTTCACGTTCGGAAGCACGTAGTACAGCACCGCCAGCAGCAGCATCATCAGGATGCCGGCCACCGGCATGCGCAACCACAAGACGACGCTCGACAGCGGGTCGCCCAGCTTGTCCGCCACCGCGGGCGTGACGATGGCGACGATGGCCGCCAGCACCACCGTCACCGCCGTCCCCAGCGTCGTCAGCAGCGCGATGCCGCGCTTCTTCCAGAACGGGCGCTCCTCCTCCACGCCGTACACGGTGTTGAGGGCCTCCATCAGCGCCACCACGCCTCCGGACGCGGCCCAGACGGCGCCCACGCCACCGACGGTCAAGAGCCCCACCGGGTTGCTGCTCGCCAGCGCCTCCAGCCGCTCGCCCAGGATGTTCGTCACCTCCTGGGGCGCCACCTTCGACAGCTCACGGATGAGCTGCTGCGCCTGGTGCGGATCAATCAGCACGCCGGCCAGCGACACGAGGAACAGCAGGAACGGGAACAGCGCCAGGATGGCCGAGAACGTCAGCGCGCTCGCGACGTTGCCGACCTTGTCGCGTCCCCACTCGTCCTTGAGGGACTTGAAGAACTCCTTCCAACGCATTCCCTTGCCGGGCAAGACCATGCCTTCTCCTCCTCGGAGGAGATTGGGCATTCCATCCCCCGGCTGGCTTCCATCCCGGGGACGCTGCCTGCCTCCCTGCCTGCTTACCGCGCAGCACCCGTGAAGCGGCAAGTCCCCCCTTCACGCCCGCCCGTCCGCTCTGTTTCAGTAGGAAGGCAACACTTGCGCGTCCTTCAGCCGGGGCGCGCGCTGATCCTTCGCCGACAGCAGCGGCTCCTTCACGGGCCAGGGGATGGCCAGGTCCGGATCATCCCAGGCCACGCTCCGCTCGGACTCCGGGGCGTACAGCGCGGTGCACTTGTAGAAGAAGTCCGCCGAGTCGCTCAGCACGCAGAACCCGTGCGCGAAGCCCGGGGGGATCCACAGCTGCCACTTGTTGCCGGACGACAGCTCCGCCCCCATCCACCGGCCGAACGTGGGCGAGCCCTTGCGCACGTCCACCACCACGTCCCAGACCGCGCCCGCCAGCACCTGCACCAGCTTCCCCTGCCCGTTCGGCTCCTGGAAGTGCAGGCCCCGCAGCGTGCCCCGCACCGACCGCGACAGGTTGTCCTGCACGAAGGCGCTCGGGATGCCCGCGTCCTGGTAGCGCTGGGCGTGGAAGGTCTCCACGAAGAAGCCCCGCGAGTCCCCGAACACGCGGGGCTCCAGCAGCAGGACCCCGGGCAGCTCCGTCGTCTGCACCTTCATGGCGCCGTCCCCCGGGTCCCCAGGAGGGCCTTCAGGTACTGGCCGTAGTCGTTCTTCAGCATGGGCTCCGCGAGCGCCTCCAGCCGCGCCTCGTCGATGTAGCCCATGCGGTAGGCGATCTCCTCAGGGCAGGCGATCTTCAGGCCCTGCCGGCGCTCGATGATCTCGATGAACGACGAGGCCTGCATCAGCGACTCGTGCGTCCCGGTGTCCAGCCACGCGTAGCCGCGCCCCATCAGCTCCACCGTGAGCTGGTCGCGCCGCATGTACTCCGCGTTGACGTCGGTGATCTCCAGCTCACCGCGCTTGCTGGGCTTCAGCGCGGCGGCGATGTCCAGCACCTGGTTGTCGTAGAAGTACAGCCCCGTGACGGCGTAGTGGGACTTCGGCTTCGCGGGCTTCTCCTCGATGCTGATGGCCCGGTTGCCCGGCGCCAGCTCCACCACGCCGTAGCGCTGCGGATCCGTCACCTGGTAGCCGAACACCGTCGCCCCGGACGCGCGCCGCACCGCCCGCCGCACCAGCTCGCTCAGGCCGTCCCCGTAGAAGATGTTGTCCCCCAGGATGAGCGACACGGCGTCGTTGCCCACGAAGTCCCGGCCAATGACGAACGCCTGCGCCAAGCCCTCCGGCCGGGGCTGCTCCGCGTACTGGAAGGACATGCCCCACTGCTCGCCGTCGCCCAGGAGGTCGCGGAAGCGCGGCAGGTCGTGCGGCGTGGAGATGATCAGCACCTCCCGGATGCCCGCCAGCATCAGCGTGGTCAGCGGGTAGTAGATCATCGGCTTGTCGTAGACGGGCAGCAGTTGCTTGCTCACCACGAGCGTCAGCGGATACAGGCGCGTCCCCGAGCCTCCCGCGAGGATGATCCCCTTCATCCCGCCTCCCCGGCCCGGGCCTCGAGCCAGCTCGCGTGGAAGCGCCGCAGGGACTCCGCCAGCGCCAGCGGCTTCTCCGACAGCTGCTCCCGCGCCTTGTCCGTCAAGAGCCCGCTCTTCAGCGGCCGGGGCGCTGACAGCTTCAGGTCCGCCATCCGCGTGGGCACCACCAGGCCCGCGTCGAAGCCGAACACCTGGCACAGCGCCCGCCCGAAGGCCACGCGGTCCAGCACCGTGCCGCCGCAGGTGTTCCACGTCCCGCCCAGCCGCCGCTCGCCCAGCTCCACCAGCATCGCGGCCACGTTGTCCGCGAAGCTGGGGGACACGACCTGATCCTCGAAGAGCTTCACCGGCTGCCCCGCCGACAGCGTCTTCACCAGCCACGCGCCGAAGTTGAGCCGGCCCTCCACCGGAGGCCAGCCATACACCACCGCGGTCCGGGCAATCGCGCACCCGGGCGAGAGCACGCGCGCGGACTGCTCGCCCAGGTGCTTCGTCACCGCGTAGACGCCGCGCGGGTTGGGCACCGCGTCCTCACCGTAGGGCCCCGCGTCGCCGTCGAAGACGTAGTCGGTGGACACGTGCACCAGGTGCGCGCCGGCCTCGCGCGTCCAGCGGGCCACCGCCGCCGTGGCGGTGACGTTCGCGGCGTACGCGGCCTCGGGCGCCTTCTCGCAGGCGTCCACCTCCGTCATGGACGCGCAGTGCAGGACGACCTCCGGGGACAGCCGCCCCAACGCGGGCGCCACGTCCGCCTCGCGCGTGAGGTCCAGCGCCTCGTAGTCGAACATCCCCAAGGCACGGCGCGGGCCCTTCCCCACTCCGACCACCGAGTGCCCCCGCGCGGCCAGCAGCGCGCACGCCCGGCGCCCCACCAGCCCGTTCGCTCCCGTCACGACGAAGCGGCTCATGCTCCGTTCCCCCGGCGCGTCAGCGTCACGGTGCCGCGGTACGCACCGCTCAGCACGCGCTCCCACCACTCCGGGTGCTCCACGTACCAGCGCACCGTGTCCGCCAGCCCCGCTTCGAAGGAGTGCGTGGGCGTCCAGCCCAGCTCGCGCCGGCTCTTCGCGGGGTCGATGGCGTAGCGGCGGTCGTGCCCCAGCCGGTCCGTGACGAACTCGATGAGCGACTCCGGCTTGCCCAGCGCCGCGAGGATGCCCTTCACCAGGTCCAGGTTCTTGCGCTCCGCGCCGCCGCCCAGGTTGTAGACCTGCCCCGCGCGTCCCCGCTCCAGCGCCTGGAGCAGCCCCTGGCAGTGGTCCTCCACGTGCAGCCAGTCGCGCACGTGCTGGCCGTCGCCGTAGACGGGCAGCCGCTGGTTCCTCAGCGCGTTCACCACCATGCGGGGGATGAGCTTCTCCGGGAACTGGTAGCGGCCGTAGTTGTTCGAGCAGCGGGTCACCACCACGTCCAGGCCGTAGGTGTGGTGGTACGCCAGGGCCAGCAGGTCCGCGCCCGTCTTGGACGCGGAGTAGGGGCTGGAGGGCTGGAGGGGCGATTCTTCCGTGAACGCCCCGGACGGCCCCAGCGAGCCGTACACCTCGTCCGTGGAGACCTGCACGAACCGCCGCACGCCGTGCACGCGGCAGGCCTCCAGCAGGTGCTGCGTGCCCAGGACGTTGGTGGTGACGAAGACGGCCGGGCCCTCGATGGAGCGGTCCACGTGGCTCTCCGCGGCCAGGTGGAGGACGCTGTCGATGGCGTGCTCCTGGAGCACCCGGTCCACGCACGCCCGGTCGCCCACGTCGCCGTGCACGAAGACGTGGCGGGCGTCGTCCTCCAGGCCGGCGAGGTTCTCCAGGTTGCCGGCGTAGGTGAGCCGGTCCAGGTTGACGACCTTCCAGTCCGGCCGCTCGCGGAGCAGGTAACGGACCAGGTTGGACCCGATGAAGCCGCACCCTCCCGTGACCAGGACGTTCGTTGACATGGACCCAACCTTGGGGGACGCGTGGGCGGCCCTGGCTACTGTGTGGAAGTCCCCCCGTCAAGGCGCCTCCGGCGCGCTTGTAAGGGCGGGCTGGAGGGTTGTAAGGGAACGCGCGCGTGTCACCGCGACCTCCTCACGGCCCGGGCGGACCCTTGCACATCCATCAGCTGGTCACCCGCCTGGCCTGGGGTGACGCGATTGGCAACCAGGTGCGCTACCTCCAGAGCCTGCTGCGCTCCTGGGGCCACACCTCCGAAATCTACGCGGACTCCTGGGACGACGCGTGCCGCGACCAGGTGCGCGCCGCCAGGAGCTACCCGCGCGAGGCCACCCGCGACACGGTGCTGCTCGTGCACCACAGCTTCGAGTCGAGGCAGGTGCAGCTCATCGCCCGGGCGCGCGGGCGCAAGCTGCTCGTCTACCACAACATCACCCCCGCCCGGCTCTTCGAGGGCTACGACCGGGGCGCGGTGCTCGCGTGCGACGCCGCCCGCCTGGAGCTGCTCGCGCTGCGCCCGCACGTGGACGGCGCCTTCGCCTACTCGCGCTTCAGCGCGGAGGAGCTGGTCGCCGCGGGCTACCCGCGCGTGGACGTGCTGCCCTTCGCCATCGACTGGAACGCGTTCGACACGCCGCCGGATCCGGCGCTGATGGCGGAGCTGGACGACGGCTGCTCCAACATCCTCTTCGTGGGCCGCGCGGTGCCCAGCAAGTACGTGGACGACGTGCTGCGCGTCTTCACCGCGTACCAGCGCCTGTACCAGCCCAGGAGCCGCCTGCTCATCGCGGGCAACCTCCACCGCGACGCGCCGTATGGCGGCTTCCTGCACGGCCTCAAGGACCTGCTCGGCCCGGACCGCATCCAGTTCCTGGGCCGCGTCAGCGCCGCGCAGCTGTCCGCGTGCTTCGCGTCCGCCACGGCCTACCTCTCCATGAGCCGGCACGAGGGCTTCGGCGTGCCGCTGCTGGAGGCCATGTACCGCGACGTCCCCGTCGTCGCGTACGGCGCCGCGGCCGTCCCGGAGACGATGGGCGGCGCGGGGCTCACCACGTTCTCGCGCGAGCCCATGGACGTGGCGCAGCTGCTCGCGGTGCTGGAGCGCGAACCCGCGCTGCGCCAGCAGGTGCTCACCGCGCAGCGCGCCCGCGTGGCCGCGCTGTCCCAGAAGGCCGTGGCCGCGCAGGTGCGCGAGGCGGGCCGCGAGGCGCGCGTGCTCCAGTTCGACGTGGCGGACCGCGCGGGCACGCAGGCCGCGCTGCTCCAGGACGTGGAGGCCCACGGCTGCTACTACGGCGTGGTGTGCAACGCGGGCATTGCGCGCGACAACGCCTTCCCCGCCATGACGGCCGACGAGTGGGACAGCGTCATCCACACCAACCTGGACGCCTTCTACAACGTGCTCAACCCGCTCACGATGCCGCTGGTGCGCCGCAAGAAGCCGGGCCGCATCGTCACGCTGGCGTCCGTGTCCGGCCTCATGGGCAACCGGGGCCAGGTGAACTACAGCGCCGCCAAGGC
The DNA here is from genome assembly GCF_046520365.1 of Corallococcus sp. 4LFB. Lineage (NCBI taxonomy): Bacteria > Pseudomonadati > Myxococcota > Myxococcia > Myxococcales > Myxococcaceae > Corallococcus > Corallococcus sp. 4LFB. Next base: position 12,027 of record NZ_JBKGHJ010000082.1, on the reverse strand, counting down.
GGGCATCATCGGCGCGACGAAGGCGCTGGCGGTGGAGCTGGCCAAGCGCAACATCACCGTCAACTGCGTGGCGCCGGGCCTCATCGACACGGAGATGGTGCCTCCGGAAGTCCTGGAAGAGGCGCTGAAGATCATTCCCGCCCGCCGGATGGGCAGGCCCGAGGAGGTCGCCGCCGCGGTGAGCTTCCTCATGGCGGAGGACGCGGGCTACATCACGCGGCAGGTGATTTCGGTGAACGGGGGGATGATCGGATGAAGCGCGTGGTGGTCACCGGAGTCGGTGCGCTGAGCCCCCTGGGACACGACTGGAAGACGGTCGAGGCGCGGCTGCGTGCGCGTCAGAACGCCGTCCAGGTGATGGAGCCCTGGAAGGAATACGAAGGCCTGAACACGCGGCTGGGCGCGCCCGCCCTGCCCTTCGAACTGCCGCCGTCCGCGTACTCGCGCAAGACGACGCGCACCATGGGCCGCGTGGCCCTGATGGCGACGCGGGCCAGCGAGCTGGCGCTCCAGGACGCGGGCCTGCTGGGCGACCCCCTGGTGAAGGGGGGCCGGATGGGCATCGCCTACGGCTCCTCCGCGGGGACGCCGGAGAACATGGGCGACTTCGGCAAGATGATCACCCACAAGACGACGGAGGGCATCACCGCGACGACGTACCTGCGGATGATGTCCCATACGGCGGCGGTGAACATCGGCGTCTTCTTCGGCATCACCGGCCGCATCATCACCACGTCCAGCGCGTGCACCTCCGGCAGCCAGGGCATCGGCTACGCGTACGAGGCCATCAAGCTGGGCCGCCAGGTGGCGATGCTCGCGGGCGGCGCGGAGGAGCTGGACGCCACGGGCGCGGCGGTGTTCGACACCCTCTTCGCCACCAGCACGAAGCACAACGAGGCGCCGCACCAGTCCCCCCGCCCCTTCCACGCCCAGCGCGACGGGCTGGTGCTGGGCGAGGGCGCGTGCACGCTGGTGCTGGAGGAGCTGGAGCACGCCAAGGCGCGCGGCGCCACCATCCACGCGGAGCTGCTGGGCTACGGCACCAACAGCGACGGCCGCCACGTCACGCAGCCCAACGCGGACACCATGGCGGAGGCCATGCGGCTGGCGCTGGAGGACGCGGGCGTGCCTGCCTCCGCCATCCCCTACGTCAACGCGCACGGCACGGCGACGGATACGGGCGACGTGGCGGAGAGCGCGGCGACGAAGGCCGTCTTCGGAGACAAGGTCGCCATCTCCAGCCTCAAGAGCTACATGGGCCACACGCTGGGGGCCTGCGGCGCGCTGGAGGCGTGGATGAGCATCCAGATGATGCGCTCGGACTGGTTCGCGCCGACGCTGCACCTGACGGCGGACTCCGTGGATCCGAAGTGCGCGCCGCTGGACTATGTCATGGGCGAGGGACGTGCTTTGCAGACGGACCTGGTGATGAGCAACAACTTCGCCTTTGGCGGCATCAACACGTCGTTGATCTTCCGCCGCTGGCCTTGATGTCTGGAGACCCCGCGATGAAGAAAGCCCTCCTGTTGCTGGCCCTGACCGCCGCCACCCCCGCGCTGGCGCGCGACACCGTGACGAAGGTGAAGCTGGCGGACGTGCTGGCCCTGCCGGAAGCCAAGGAGAAGCTGGACGGAACGGTGAAGTTCTACCTGGACGGCGCGAAGACGCCCAACGTGCTCAAGACGCTGGGCAGCGACACCACGAACAAGAAGACCAACGGCGTGGGCAAGTCGGATGACTACGCCTGCAAGTGGGCCGCCCTCTCCGCGCTCATCGCCCTGCAGGAGGGCGCGAAGAAGAACGGCGCCAACGCGGTCGTCCACATCGTGAGCTACTACAAGAAGGTGGAGAGCAAGAGCGCCACCGAAATTGAGTGCCACGCCGGCAGCTTCGTCACGGGCGTCGCGCTCAAGGGCGACTACGCCACCATCGCCAGGTAGTCCCGTGCCCGCGCGCGGCGGCCGCTACCGCCGCGCCGGCACCTGGATGCGGCAAACGCTCTCGGGCGCCAGGCTCCGCGAGCGCATCCAGGCCTCCAGGTCGCGGTCGAGGCGCTCGGCGGCCTCCGCGTTGAAGCGGCGGTTGTCCTGGAGCCTCCAGCCCCGCGGGGCGTTTCCCGAGTAGCCATTCACCGTGGGCACGCCGCGCTCGCAGGACGCCCACACCGCGTCCAGTTGGTACTTCCACTCCCGCGCCTTGCCGGACGTCGGCGCGTAGAAGAAGGTCGCGCAGCCGGGCGGGATGCGCGCGGCCACCGCCTCCACGTCCGCGCGGGCTTCGTGCCAGTCATACGCGGGGCCGGTGAGCCCCTGCTCCAGCAGGCACAGCGCGCCCAGGCCCACCGCCAGCGCCGCGCGGCCGGAGTCCCACTGCCGCTGGAGGTACAGGGCCAGGCCCACGGCCGCGGGCACCAGCAGCCACATCCCGATGCGGGCCAGGGCCCGGATGGCCGCCGCGCCGGGCACGCCGTGGAAGACGAGCCACCAGGGCGTGTAGCCGCCGGGGTAGCGCGAGGCGAGCAGCACGGTGGCCACCGCCACGACGAGCAGCAGCTGCACGGCGGGCCGCGAGCGCGCCTGCCACAGGCCGAGGCCCGCCAGCACCGGGGTGACGAAGCCGAAGCCCAGCCGGTGCTCCCACCCCGACGGCAAGCGCCGGAACCGGGAGAAGCCGTCCATCCACCCGTACAGCCAGCTGTCCGGGCCCATGGAGAACCAGCTCCAGACGCGCGGCACCATGGGCACGACTTCGTCGAAGGTGCGCAGGCCCACCGTGCCGATGGCCTGGCGCGCGTGCAGGATGAGGGGCGCGAGCAGCGCCAGCCCCACGACGCCGAAGCCCGCGAGCGCCGGGAGGTGGCGGCGCAGCGCCGTCAGGAGCGGGCCGCGCGTGTCCCGGAGGATGAGCCCGGCGAGGAACGCCAGCAGCAGGAAGAAGAAGAGGAACCAGCCCCAGTAGAAGCCCGCGTAGAGCTGCGCCACGCACGCGCCCACGAGCAGCGCGGCCCAGGCCACCCCGCGCCGCCGGTCCGTCTCCGGCCGCGTCAGCGCGACCACCGCGCCCACCGCGAGGAGCGCGAAGAACTGTCCCTCCAGCTGCGGGTGGTTGAGCTGGTTGACGCGCGGCGCGCCGGCCGTGAAGAGCACCGCGCCCACCACCGCCGGAAGGACGCGCAGGCCAAACCCCCGGCGCAGGAGCCACACCGCCGCCGCGTAGTTCAGCGCGGCCATGGCGAGCGCCCACGCCTGCCACGACAGCTCGGCGCCCAGGCCGAAGCCGCGCCACACCCAGTAGAGCGGCGCCACGCCCAGGAGCACCTCCGAGTACGCCGCGACGTTGGGCTCGGGGTGGAACATGGGAGGATCCCAGAAGCGCGCATGCGCCGGGTCTCCCGACACGAAGCGCCAGCCGTGCTCCAGGATGTAGTTGCAGAAGCGCACGTCGCCCTCGTCCCCCTGCATGAGGCGCAGCCCGGACAGGAGGGCGGAGTGGTGCGACAGCAGCAGCGCCAGCACGCCGCCACCGAGGACGAGCAGGGCGGCGCGGGTGCGCTCCGAGGCGGCGGTTCCCATGGGCGCCGGGAGCGTTAACACACCGGCCCCGCCCCCTGGAACGACGGAGGGCGCCTGAACCGCGCCCCCCGTCCCTGCTCCGGAGGGCTCAGCGCAGCGGCAGGTCCAACCAGGACGGCCCGCCGAGCGACACCGTCGCGCCCGTGCTGTTCGCGTCCAGGTAGAGCGGGTCCTCCGTGTCGACGACGAGCGCCAGCCGGTGCAGCACGGGGAGGTCGTAAGCGGTGGCGGGGAACGCCAGGTCCAGGTCGAGCGGCACGCCCGGCGTCGCGCCCTTCCAGCTCAGGGGCACGTGGGTGATGAGGCCGCCGTAGTCGCCCAGGAGGTCATACAAGTAAGCCACGACCGTCCCCGAGGAAGTGGAGGGCGTGACGCGCAGGCGCAGGGCCACCGAGCCACGGATGGAGAGGCCGCTCAGGGTGGTGGACGACGTCCAGACGCCCGCGTTGAGGCGGTTCACGCCCGGCAGCCAGACCACGGGCGGGATGCCCGTCAGCGCCTGGAGTCCGTTGGTCAGCAGCGCCACGCCCGCGTCGGCGGAGGTGTCGAAGCCGGACCAGACGACCCGCGAGCCGCCCGACGTGGGCGAGCCGCCCAGGGTGCCGGTGCCATCCAGCAAGCGGATGGCGCCCAGGCCGTAGCGCTGCGAGCTCCGGGAGACCTGGGCCCACGACGCGTAGCCCTCCACGTCACCGTCGTAGGTGCGCAGCACGACGGGCGCCTCGCGGGAGATGCCGGTGTCCACGCCCGCGACGTACTGGTCCATCCAGCGCGTCACGCTGGTCCAGACGTGGTTGGGCAGGCCCACCAGGCCGGTGGCCTCCACGACGGCGTGGTCGCCCGGGGAGAACTCCAGCCGCTTGGGCCCGGTGAGCTGGCCATAGAACGACACCAACTGGTTGGGCGGGAAGAGGCTGTCGCCGTAGGCGTTGGCCATCAGGATGGCGGGCTTGTTGACGTTGATCCGGTCGAGGTACGTCGCCGCCGAGCGCACGCGGCCCCAGGCCTTGATGGACTCGAGGTCCTGGTTGGCGAAGTAGTGGTCGATGGTCGTGCGCAGCTCCGGGCCAGGCCGGCCCAGCAGCGTCGCGGCGAGGTCCAGCAGCGCCACCGCCTGCGGACGCCGCGTCTCCCCGCCGAACAGCGACGCCACCAGGTCCGACCAGCCGGAGAGCACCGCCACCGCCTTCACGCGAGCGTCGAAGCCGGAGGCGATGAGCGAGATGCCCGCGCCATACGAGACCCCGGCGAGCCCGATGCGCGTCGCATCCGCCGTCGTGTTGGCGACCATCCAGTCCAGGACGCGAGACGTGTCCGCGATGTCCGCGGGTCCCGCCGTATCAATGCCACCGCCGGACGCCCAGAAGCCGCGCGGCGTGTAGGAGAGCGCCACGTAGCCCTTCTGCGCCAGCGCGCTGGCCTGGGCCAGGTACTCCAGGTCGTTGAGCCCCCAGCTCGAGATGAAGACCACGGCCGGATGCGGGCCCGGCGTCGTGGGCGCGACGTAGTTGGCCTTGAGCACCGTGCCGTCGCTCGTCGCGATGTCGACGAACCGGAAGCCCGTGGTCGGCAGCGCCAGGCTCGTGAGCGGCAGCAGCAGGAACAACAGGACCACGGGCAAACGCTTGCACCACGCAGGGGGCTTCAACGTCATGGAGACACCTCGGGGGCGGCTGATGTTCGTTGTTTCAGAGCAGCTGCTGTCCCAGCACGTCGAAGGCCTCGGCGGGGGTCGCGGCGGCACGGCTTGTCGGGTACTCGTCAGCGAGCAGCGTCCAGACCATCATGTCCCGGAGCACGCCGTCGGGTGCGACGAGCCGCTGCCGCAACGTGCCTTCGTGGACGAAACCCAACCTCCGGGCGACCGCCGCGCTGGGCACGTTGCGGGGGTCGCAGTGGATCTCCACCCGGCGCACGCCCTCCAACTCGAAGGCGACGCGGGTGAGGGCTCCGGCGACTTCCGTCGCGAGCCCCCCGCCCGTGTGGCCGGCCGAAATCCAGTAGCCGATCTCCAGCGCGCCCTCCCCCACCCGGGGATGCAGTCCGGTGCCTCCGAGGACCTCGGAGCCGTCGCGATTGAACACGCCGTAGGCGAAGTCCTGTCCCAGGTCGAACAGCCCGCGCATCCGGCGCAACTGCCCCGCCTGCTGCGCCACGGTCATGGGATAGCGCTTCGCCCACTCCATCCAGGGACGCAGGTGCTCCAGATTGGCTTCGATGGCGCGGAGTGCCAGCGGAGCGTCGGCCGGCGACCAGCAGCGGAGCACGGTGTGCTCGGTCTGGACTGTGTATGCGGGACGAAACGCGGTTGGAGTCATGACTCCTCCATGAGTGGCCAACCGCCTGAACGTAGTCGATCCCCGGCCTTCATCTCTCCGCGCATTGGCTGACAGCCACCCGGGCCCGGGGGCCAGATGCCCGCCGGGAGGCGCATTGACAGCTTCCCGCATCCCGGACGCTCCCGCCCTGGAGGGATGCTTTCATGCTGTCACCGCGACGCTGTCCGCCTTGCCTCGCTGTCCTGCTGGCGCTGTGTCTGGGAGGGTGGCCACGGGCCGAGGCCCAGCCTCTGGCCCCCCTCGCCCTGCCCGCGGGCTTCTCCTCCGAGCCGGTGGTCACGGGCCTGCAGTACCCGACGACGTTCGCGAGCCTCCCCGATGGACGCCTCCTCATCGCGGAGAAGGCAGGCGTGGTCCGGCTCCTCAAGGACGGCGTCCTCCAGCCCGTGCCCTTCCTCGACATCCAGGGGCGGGTGAACTCGCACCATGACCGCGGGCTGCTGGGGCTGGCGGTGGATCCGGCCTTCGCCACCAACGGCTACATCTACCTGCTCTACACGTACGACGCCGCCGACACGGATGACGCCGGACCCAAGACGTCGCGGCTGGCGCGCTACAGCGCCGTGGGGGACCTGGCCTCGTCCGCCAGCGAGCTCGTGCTGCTCGGCGCCGCCGTGGCCAGCTCCTGCAATGACCTGCCCGCGGGAGCGGACTGCATCCCCTCCGACAGCGCCTCGCACTCCGTGGGCAGCCTCCGCTTCGCGCCGGACGGCACCCTCTTCGTGACGTCAGGGGATGGGGCCCGCTTCGACGCGGTCGATGACGACGCGCTGCGGGCGCAGAGCCTGGACTCCCTCGCGGGCAAGGTGCTGCGCATCACCCGCACCGGCCAGGGCGTGGCCTCGAACCCGTTCTGGAACGGAGACGCCAGCGCCAACCGCTCCAAGGTGTGGGCGCTGGGGCTGCGCAATCCCTATCGCTTCAGCCTGCGCCCGGGCACCTCCACGCCCTACCTGGGCGACGTCGGCTGGAACACCTACGAGGAGATCAACGTCGCGCTGCCGGGGTCGAACCTGGGCTGGCCCTGCTACGAGGGCCCCTTCCGCCAGCACGGCTACGAACCCAAGCCCGTCTGCCAGGCCCTCTACGCCCGGGGCCCCGGCGCGGTGAGGGCTCCGCTGTATTCCTGGGACCACGGCGTCGGCCAGACGGCCACGGGCGGCGCCTTCTACATGGGCACCGCGTACCCGGAGGCGTGGCAGGGCGCCTACTTCTTCGGCGACTACACCCAGCAGTGGATCCGCTCCCTGCGGGTGGATGCGAATGATCAGCTCGTGCCCGGCAGCGTGACGCAGTTCGCGACCGGGGTGGGCGGGATGGTGGAGCTCGGCATCGGGCCGGACTCCAACCTCTTCTTCGTGGACATCCTCGCGGGGGAGCTGCGCCGCCTCCGCTACACGGCGGGCAACACGCCGCCCACGGCGGTGGCCTCCGCGACGCCGGGCCGGGGTGAGCCGCCCCTGCTCGTGCGCTTCTCCAGCGCGGGCTCCAGCGACCCGGACGGGGACGCGCTCCAGTACCGCTGGGACTTCGGGGACGGCTCCCCCGAGTCCACGCTGCCCGCCCCGGAGCACACGTATGCGGTGACTGGCTTCTACGTGGCCCGGCTGACCGTCAGCGACGGGCGCGGCGGCAGCCACTCCGCCGCCGTGAGCGTCACCGTGGGCAACGCGCTCCCGGTCGTGACCATCGACTCGCCCTCGCCGGCGTACCGCTTCAAGGTCGGCGACGTGGTGACCTACTCGGGCTCCGCGGTGGACCCCACCGAGGGCCCCATCCCCGGCGACCGGCTGAGGTGGACCATCACCCTGCGCCACTGCACGTCGGGCACCTGCCACACCCATCCGTACTCCACGAGCACGGGGGCGACCGGCGCCTTCACCGTCCCGGACCACGGTGACGAGGTGCACTTCGACATCAAGCTGACCGCGATGAACTCGACGGGGCTGACGAGCAGCCGGCTCATCACCGTGGATCCGCGGCTGGTGCAGGTGACGCTCCAGACCTCCCCGCCGGGGCTGGAGCTGGTGTTCGACGGCACGAGCGGGCCGGCGCCCCGCGTCCGTCCGGTCATCGTCGGCTCCACGCACACGCTGGGCGCTCCGTCGCCGCAAGGCACCTTCGAGTTCCGCGAGTGGTCGGACGGCGGGGCCGCGGAGCACGTCATCCAGGCCGGTGCGAGCGACGCCAGCTACACGGCCATCTTCGAGTCCGTCGCGCCCATGGAGTGCCCGCAGGGACAGTACCGGGCGGAGTACTTCGGCAACCGGGACCTGGAGGGCGCCCCGGCGCGGGTGCGCTGCGAGGGGGCGCCGCTCGCGAAGTTCTGGGGCACGGGCCGCCCCGTGCCGGAGGTCGGGCCTGACGACTTCTCCGTGCGCTGGACGGGGCGGTTCTACTTCGTGTCAGGCCTGTTCTACTTCCTCGCCCAGGCGGATGACGGCATCCGCGTGTACGTGGACGGCTCGCGCATCATCGACGCGTGGAGGGACCAGTCGACCACGAGCTTCATCGTGGGCCGCTGGATGAGCTCCGGCGAGCACACGGTGGTCATGGAGTACTACGAACACGACGCCGACGCCGTGGCGGCGCTCCGCTGGAGCCGCTGATCCGGGAGGCACCACGCGCATGCGACGGCTCAACACCCTCACCCTCCCGGCCGCGCTGTTCGCGAGCAGCGCGGTGTCCGCCTGCGAGACGTGCCGCCCGGCGGTGGAGGCCGGCATCTTCAACGAGCACTTCTGGGGGCGGCTGGCCATCACCCTGCTGCCCTTCGCCGTCGTCCTGTGCGTCGTGGCGCCGCTGCACTTCCTGGGGCGCGAGCGATGAGCCGGATGCACCGGGGGCCGCTGCTCTCCGCGGGAGTGATGCTGGGCGTGGGGCTGGGCGGCTTCGTCGACGGCATCCTCCTGCACCAGATCCTTCAATGGCACAACATGCTCTCCAGCCACCTGCCGCCGGACACGCTGGTGAACGCCAAGGTGAACATGTTCTGGGACGGCCTCTTCCACGCCTTCACCTGGCTCATGACCTTCAGCGGCCTGGTGCTGCTGTGGCGCGCGGGCCTGCGGCCGGACGTGCCGTGGTCCACGCGCACCTTCACCGGGTGCCTGCTGGGCGGCTGGGGCCTCTTCAACGTCGTCGAAGGCCTCATCGACCACCAGCTCCTCGGCGTGCACCACGTGCGCACCGGCCCTTCACAGGCCGCCTGGGACGTGGGCTTCCTCCTCTTCGGGCTGGCCCTGCTGCTCGCGGGCGGCGCGCTCCTGCGCGCGGGCCGTGGGGACGTCACGCCCCGGGGGGCCGCCGTCCGCCCTTGAGCCCGGAGGACGGCACCGCACCGCGCCATCGTCCCGGGGTTCAAGCCCGGCCTGCGAGCGCGCTGGGCGCCTGGAATGCAATGGCTGGGATGAAACCGCCGTTTGCGCTGTTGGGGATGCGCCCGCGTGCGCCAGAGTGCGCCACCCCGTTCGGGCACATCCAGGAGCCTCCATGTCGTTCCGTTCCAGACCGCCCTTTGGCGCCGCGCGCATGACGCTCGGCGTCTGCGCGTCCGCGCTCATCACCGCGTGCGCCTCCACCGCGCCCGCGGAGAAGTCCCCGCCTCAGGCCCAGGCCGCCGCAACCCCGGCCCCCGCGCCCGCGGCCCCCGCCGCTCCCAAGCCGCACTTCGGGAGCTTCGGCGTCGACACCCCGGGCATGGACACGTCCGTGGCCCCCGGCGACGACTTCTACCGCTACGTCAACGGCAAGTGGGTGGACTCCACGGAGATCCCTCCGGACCGCTCCGCCTACGGCATGTTCACGCGGCTGGCCGAGGACGCCTCGCAGCAGACGCGAGCGCTGCTGGAGGCCGCCGCGAAGTCGGACGCCCCCGCCGGCAGCGAGGAGCGCAAGCTGGGTGACTACTACGCCAGCTTCATGGACGAGGCCGCCATCGAGGCCCGGGGCGCCGCGCCGCTCAAGCCGGAGCTGGACCGCATCGCCGCCGTCGCCAACCGCAAGGACCTGGCCACGCTGCTGGGCACCACCCTGCGCAGCGACGTGGATCCGCTCAACACCGGGCAGGCCACCACGGAGCGCCTCCTGGGCCTGTGGGTGGCGGAGGACCTGAACGACCCCAGCCGCTACGCCGCCTACCTCCTCCAGGGCGGCCTGGGCATGCCGGACCGCGACTTCTACCTGAAGGACACGCCGCGCTTCAAAGAGGTGCGGGAGAAGTACCAGCAGCACATCGCCGTCCAGCTGAAGAACGCCGGCATCCCCGACGCGGAAGCCAAGGCCCGCGCCATCTTCGGCCTGGAGAAGAAGATCGCCCAGGCCCACTGGGCGGCCCAGGACACGCAGGACGTGTCCAAGGTGAACAACCCCTGGAAGCAGGCGGACTTCGCGAAGAAGGCGCCCGGCATGGACTGGGCCGCGTACTTCGCCAGCGCCGGCCTCACGCCCCAGAAGGACTTCATCGTCTGGCAGCCGTCCGCCATCACCGGCATCGCGAAGCTCGTGGGCAGCGAGCCCGTCCAGACGTGGAAGGACTACCTGGCCTTCCACGCCATCATGCGCGGCACGCAGTACCTGCCCAAGGCCTTCGTGGACGCGGGCTTCGACTTCGCCGGCCGCACCATGTCCGGCGCGCAGCAGCTGCGCGAGCGCTGGAAGCGCGGCGTGGACTTCACCAACGGCGCCATGGGCGAGGCCGTGGGCAAGCGCTACGTGGAGAAGCACTTCCCGCCGGCGGCCAAGGCCGAGGCGGACGTGATGGTGCGCAACATCCTGGCCGCCCTGGGCCGCCACATCGACGCGCTCGCGTGGATGTCCCCGGAGACCAAGGCCCGCGCCAAGGAGAAGCTGGGCACGGTGCAGGTGGGCATCGGCCACCCGGACACCTGGCGTGACTACTCCGGGCTGGAGATCGTCAAGGGGGATGCCTTCGGCAACGCGGAGCGCGCGAACCTCTTCGAGCACCAGCGCAACCTGGCCAAGCTGGGCAAGCCCGTGGACCGCAAGGAGTGGTTCATGACGCCCCAGGAGGTCAACGCGCTCAACTCGCCGCAGCAGAACTCCATCATCTTCCCGGCCGCCATCCTCCAGCCGCCCTTCTTCGACCCGAACGCGGATCCGGCCGTGAACTACGGCGGCATCGGCTCCGTCATCGGCCATGAAATCATCCACAGCTTCGACGACGTGGGCGCGCAGTTCGACGCGCAGGGCAAGCTGGCCAACTGGTGGACGCCCAAGGACCTGGAGCAGTTCAAGGCCGCGGGCCAGGCGCTGGCCGCCCAGTTCAGCGCGTACAAGCCCCTGCCGGACATGAACGTGAACGGCGAGCTGACGCTGGGAGAGAACATCGCCGACGTGGCGGGCATCTCCATCGCGCATGACGCCTACGTGATGTCCCTGGGCGGCAAGCCGGCGCCCACGCTGGACGGCTTCACGGGCGAGCAGCGCTTCTTCATGGGCTTCGCCCAGGTGTGGCGCAACAAGTTCCGCGAGCCGCTGCTGCGCCGGCTGCTCGTGACGGATGGGCACTCGCCGGGCATGTTCCGCGCGGCCACGGTGCGCAACCAGGACGCGTGGTACCCGGCGTTCGGCGTGAAGCCCGGCCAGGGCCTCTACCTCCCGCCGGAGCAGCGCGTGAAGGTCTGGTAGTCGGAGTCCCACCCGCACCGGGCGCACGAAGGCCGTGCGTCCGGTGCGCGGCCCTCCAGCTTCGTGGACCTGGCCGCCGTGGGCGAGGACGTCCTCGGCACCGTGCCCGGCAACGACTGGGAGGAGCTGAGCGGCACCTCCATGGCCACGCCCATCGCCGCGCGCTGAGCCCCCCCCGGCCTCCACGCTGGGTAGGTCCCCAGCCCACACAGGCAGAGAGTTTTTTCCGGCGCGGGCGCAACATCCCCCACCCCCGTGAGACAATCCGGGGGTTCCAGTTTGTGCAGAGGGGGAAGTCCGTGTCCGTCCGCATTCCGTCCGCTGGTGTCCCGCAGACACGCCTGCCCGAGTCGCAGCCCGTCGCGCCGCGCGCGCCCATCAGTCCTTCACGGGGCTACGCGACCCACGACACCTTCCACGCGGACGCCGGTGAGCTTGGCCGCCGGGGCCGCACCCAGCGCGCGGCG